>NZ_MRBY01000040.1 GCF_001904615.1 [Limnothrix rosea] IAM M-220 | reverse complement strand
AAATAATTTCTATAATTGTAAATTATTAAGATCCTTTAAATTGATTTTGCTTATTTGGCGAATCCTACGGTTTAAACTATTAGTTAAATCTTTTTTTTGTGATCTGCCCAGACTAAAAGTGACGACAAATAGTTTTGACATACTCCGTAAAAATACGGATTTAGATATAGTCTAATAATTTTTTAGGACACTACAAATTCAAGGTAGTCGATGTCTCAATCTGCTTCTCGTAATACTTCTTCCCCAGAAAAAACATTATGGTTCCTGTTACTGCAGTCCTATGGTGGGGCGATCGCCAAGATTCAGGAACAGGCAGAATATATCAACACCATCGAAACTTCCCTAGAGCAAACCCTCGGCAAATATCACGAGGCAATGCACCAATATCACGACCTCAAAGAACAATTTGACCACCAATATAGCCAACAATATCAACAGTATTTTTCCCTGCCAATCCCCTGCTATAACTGGCAATACATTGACGAAACCCTACAGCTAGTCGACTTTAATCCAGCCGCCGCAAAGTTTAGCCGAAACAGTCTAGAGCATCAAACCATCTCGATTGGCCACAAGCCTGAGAAATTATTTTTAGGCTTACCGGCGCTGTATCGTTACCTTGTTGATTGCTACGAATCTAAAAGCTCTAGCACCTATCACCTCGAATTTGACCACCTCCAGATTTATCTCAAGGTTGACTACGTCTATCTAGAGCCAGACCAAGTTTTGATGTTCCTTGAAGATGAAAGTGAGCGGGTGCTGACCGAGCAAAAATTGCGCCAGAAAGCCAAGCAACAATCCACCATCGCTCGCCTTGGACAACTGAGTTTAGAGACAACAGCACAGCTTGATCGCTTGTTTTGCCAGAGTGTTACGGCTGTTGCCCGCATTTTAGATCTACCATTTGCCTGTCTCTATCGCTCACAACCCAATACCTCTAGCTGTCTTTTAGAGGCTGGTTATGGTTGGGCGGATGATCTGATCGGTTTAGTGACGGTGAGTAAGCAGCCAACCCAGAGTCATGTGGGCCATACCTTGGCAACAAAGCAAACGGTTGTGATTGAAGATCTTCGTCTGGAAACACGGTTTAAGGGGGAGGCATTACTGCACAATCACCGCATTGTTAGTGGTGTGAGTGTCTTGATCGGGTCTGGTGATCATCTCTGGGGAGTTTTGGCTGTTTATAGCTTGGAGACTCAGGTCTTTTCTAAGGATCAAATTTATTTTCTACAGGCGATCGCCAATATTTTGGCGACAGCAGTGACCCATCACCAACAAACTCAAAATATGAATTTGTTACACCGCTCCATTGATGCCATCGAGCAAGGAGTTGTCATTACCGATCCACAGCAGGTGCATAACCCGATTATTTATGCCAACGAAGGATTTGCGAAAATTACGGGCTATGACACCTCAGAAATTGTCGGTCAAAATTGCAATTTTTTACAGGGACAACAAACCCAACAGCCGGCTTTAGATGAACTACGCAAGGCCATCCTCCGCGGTCAACCCTGCCGTGTACTGTTACGCAACTATCGCAAAACAGGTGATTTATTTTGGAATGAGTTGCAGATTTTTCCCGTCCGGGATGACCAGGGTTATTTAACCCATTTCATTGGGATTCAAACGGATGTTACAGAGCGCCGTGCTGTGGCCGATCACCTCTACCAAAGTGACTTTCAGTTTCGACAAACCTTTAATCTGGCACCGATCGGTATGGCCATTACCGATCTTGAAGGGCGCTACGAAACCATTAATCAGTCCTGGTGCCACACCCTAGGCTATGAGCCACGAGAGCTACAGGGGACAAGCTATCTGGATGTGACTCACCCCGATGATGTACCGGAAGATTTACATCAAAATCTAGAGCTAAAGACGGGACATATTAAACAGTTTCAACGGGAAAAACGTTACCTCGCGAAAAATGGGCAAGTGATCCATGCCCTCATGCAAGCTGTTTTGGTGGAAACGGCCACGGGTGAGCCTCTCCATGTGATTCGGCAGATGGTGGATATTAGTGATCGCAAACAGATGGAAAAACAATTGATCCATGATGCTTTATATGATCCGCTGACAAATTTACCCAACCGTTCATTACTACAGGAACGCCTGAAGCAATCTTTTAAGCACCATCAACGATACTCTGGCTACGATTTTGCGGTGTTGTTTTTAGATTTAGATCATTTTAAGTGGATTAATGATAGTCTCGGTCACCAGGTAGGCGATCAGCTGCTTCAGGCTTTTGCGTTGCGGGTGCAGGATTGTCTGCGGGAAACGGATACGCTTGCGAGATTGGGGGGGGATGAGTTTGTGATCTTGCTGGATGAGATTCACCATGAAAGCTATGCTTTGCAAATTGCCCAGCGGATTCATGGTGTGCTCCAACAACCTTTTCGGCTAGCGGGTCAAGATGTTTTTGTGAATACAAGTATTGGCATTGTCCAAGGTTCTCATGATTATCAGAGTCCTGATGCGTTGTTGCAGGATGCTGATGTGGCTATGTACCAAGCGAAATCTCGGGGGCGATCGCGCTCGGAGGTTTTTGATCGCAAGCTTCAAACGGAAATTGCCAATCGTCGTCATTTAGAGCAAGATTTACGGGAGGCGATCGCCGATCAGGGTTTGGCGATGCGCTATCGACCGATTTTTAGCCTAGAAAAACAGGAGCTCGTGGCTGTTGCGGCGCAGATTCACTGGTTCCATCCCCGCAATGGCTGGGTTGATCCTGAGGATTTTTGGGCGATCGCCACCGAAACAGGGCTCAGTCGCCAATTACTTCGCTGGGGCTTTCAGGCTGCCTGCCAAGATTTCCAGCAATGGCAAGTCATGTCTCCCACAAAACCCCTAAAGCTCCACATGACAATGTCGAGCAAACAACTGCGGGATCCCCAGTTAGTGCATCTGATTACTGATCTGCCCCAGACGTACAATTTAAGTTACGAACAACTTGTGATTGAGTTTTGCGAAAATCTTGAAGGGGTGACAGAAACGGAAGCGCGACAGCACCTTGTACAGCTCAGAACCCTTGGTGTGTGCCTATATTTAGGGCATTTTGGGGAAACCAACCTCGTGCTTAGTCCCCAATATCATCAGTTAATTCAGGGGGTGGTGATCGCAGCAACGGTTCTCAAGGATGCAGTGAGCGAACAAGATCCAGAGGTGGCCTTGTTTGAAGCGCTAGTTCATTTAGCCCACAGCCTAGATTTGAACATATTAGTGCAAGATATTCAGACCGAACATCAGCGATGTATTGCATGTAATTTCCATTGTGGGTTGGGTCAGGGACAATTATTTGGGGCATGGCAAACGCAGGAGGAGATTGCTCGCTTGCTACAATCTGTGGCGATCGCCTCCCCCTAGGTTCAGCGACCCTCTACTTCAATAATGAGTTGATCCAGTGCCGCTTGCATGGTGGTGAGCACCAGTTCATAACAAGCCTCGACGTAGTCATGGTCACTGGCCGCTTGGCGACCGTACTTTTCAAAGCGAATCGGTGGGCAAACACGGGTGTGCATGGGGGTGGGTAACGGAAAATTTGGGAAAGGGCCAAAGGCTAACCCCCAAGGCAAGCCGAGATAAACCGGAAAAACCTCTGGATCGATACCAAAAAGCCACGGCAAATTAAAAGTTTCTAGGAACTGTTTCACTTCGTCGTAAATATCGTCGATCACAAAAATACTGTCGTGAGCCCCCCAAGAAATCGCGGGTACAATAGCCACCTTTTGTCGCAAGGCCAATTTAATAAAACCGCGTCTTTCCGCAAAATAAATTTTGTGGCGATCGCCATGGGGGCGAAACACATCCTGACCACCACCGGGATAAACCAAGACATCAGCACCCGCCTTTAGGGCCTTGATCGCCACCTTTGGATGAGCTTCCAATGCTCCCGTTTTAACCGCAAACTTTGCCAACTCAGGAAACACTGTCCAAATATTACGATGCATCAAACCATAGGTGAGTCGCTCCGTCCCAAAGCGCTTAAACCAGTCATACATCATCATCCACATATCCGGCGCTGCCAAACCACCATTGTGGGAACCGACCACCAACACATTTTCGGTCGTTGGAATATGTTCCCAGCCACTAGTTTGCACTCGAAAATAATAGGTATACAGCCATTCCCAAATAGGCAGCCATTGTCGAATCACGGCTGGATCACGACCTGCCAACGACCAACCATCTAGGGGTGATTCTGGAGGTAAAAATGGAGGAAAAAGCTGCATATGGCCTAAAATCGAGCGTTACATATCTTCAAAGTATGGCATGCTTTCTCTATCTAAAGAATGTGACACCTCATATTAGACCTCTTAGTCGGTCTCTCTTGGGAGATAAATTTCTTTCTTGATTATTAATTTTTTGGCTGATCCCGAAGAAATCCCGCCACAATTAGAGGAGATCGTAAAGTTAAATTATTTATAAAAGTATGAATATTAGACTAATCCAAAGGGCGATCGCCCCTTTACTTTTAACAGTCTTTTTATTAACGGCCTGTGGTACTCCGACCTCACCTCCGGCTAGTACTGCCAATGGCTCTAGCACCACCACCGCACCTCAAACAGAACCTGCCCCTGCAGCCACAACCCCTACTGCCCCAGAAGAGGCCACGCCTAGTTCTTCCATGAAGGACATTGCCGGCTTACCTCCCCAGAAAGGTAGTGCTTTTAACAAATTTTTCCCCGAGGGCACAGGATCTGATTTTGATGTGACCTACACCCAAGAAAAGGAAGGGTTTGCTGAGGTGAAGCTATCCCAAAAGGGCACAGAGATGGCTAAGATCTCTATTTCTGATACCGTCACGAATTTAACGGCACGCAGCAAATTTGAGGGGGCAAAGGAGCAGGTTGCTGGTTTCCCCCTTGTTGCCCAAGGTAAAAAAGCCCACGCCGTTCTCGTCGGCGATCGCTACCAAGTGAAAGTGATGTCACGGGATGATTCCTTTACCGATGTAGATCGCAAAGCATGGCTCGGCAAAGTTGATTTAAAAGGACTTTCGAGCTTGTAAGCATTGAGGCAATGCAATGGCGGGTTAGTCGCAAAGTTCATTAACCCGTTAATTTTTTGTCCTGAACTTAGAGTTTTGACAAAAGTAAGCAAGTCTCACTACAAAACATCCTTCCTTGGGGAAGGTGCCGAAGGCGGAAGGGGTTTCCGTGAGTTGCATAACTGATCGCAACCCACCCCTAGCCCCTCCCAAGAGGGGAACTTTTGAGGCTTCTGTCAGAAAGCTTTTGCATCCACCAACTATTAACCACATTTGATTGACAACAACTAGGAGTTTTTATGAGTGAATCCATCGTTGAATTAATGGACGAGCTACCCCAACGCAATATTACGACCATGATGCTAAATAGTCTTGATTTTGCTGTGCCGGGGGAATGGAAAAATATTGTCGGTTTTAACAATATGGTCACTGAGGTGACCGGGGAAGATGATCCTGAAATAGTTCAAGCGATCCGCGATCGCGCCATTGTGCTCTATTCGGACAAAAATCAAGGTTACCAACGAGCCATGTGGATTTACCAGACGGTAGACCGTGCTGATAAAGCTTTGGCGGTGGCGGCGATGGCGAATAAAGTCGGGGATAAAATCCCCCTAGTGGGTGGCTTTATGAAAAAAGTTACTCCTAGTGCGGACAAAGCCCAGGCGATCGACCTGAGTCTTAAACTCGTGGCGGAGATTACCTGCTATTGCAAAATTAACGGCATCCCCGGTGACAGCATCGGTGACTTTATGGGGGCAGTGGGTAACTACAGCGGCGAGGAAATTATGCGCTTAGCGACCCTCGTTTGTGTGGATGGCTTGATTCCCCTTGGCCCAGATTTTCTCCAGAAAGTGCAAGCAACTATTCACAATATTTCCAGCGGTGAACTTTCTAATAATCCGGCCTTTGCGCGGATTCGTGAGTTTATTCCCGGTAATGGCGCTGATGGTAAACTCGGCTTTATTAATAACAGTTTTGACTCAATGAAAGAGTGGATGGATGGCTTTGTCACTGCCCGTGGTTTAACGCCAGAAAAGGTCATGGATCACATCAAAACTATCATTGATGTTTCTGATAATAAGCTGGATTATGTGGCGGCATTTATCGATGCTAGTACTAATTACTACGAGCATACTGGTACGCAAACTATTGCGAAAAGCCTCATTGATCGTGCTTATGGTGAAATTTAAATTTCGCTAGAAAACATCGATGGGCGGCGATCGCCGACTGATCGCCCACCAGACAGAATCTTGTATCTGTTAACTTGATTGGGGGAGTTGTCCCCTTTTTTCTTGTTTATTTTTGCTCTGTCTCGCTTTTTTAGGTTGTGATTATGTTGCTTTTTTTGGGGCGATCGCCACGCATTTTGACTTTTACCATTGCTTGTTTTTTCAGTCTGCTATTACTCTCAGGCTGCACAAATGTCACCCCCCAGCCAGCACCCACCAATCCCCGTACTTTTTTAAGTAACCTAACAGTCGAATTTTTAGACGAGTACCATATTCTCGATACAAGCTTTCAAGACACAAAGATTGGCGGTTTATCAGCGATAAATTATGATCCGCGTCGAGGCGTTTTCTATGCCCTCAGTGATGACCGCTCTAACTTTGACCCAGCCCGCTTCTACGAACTAAGCATCAAACTAGACGAAGCCGGCGTGATTCCGCAGATTGAAAGCGTTAATTTTGAAAAAATCGTTACCCTAACCGATGCAGAAGGTAACAGTTTTAGCCGCGGCACAATCGATCCAGAAGGCTTAAGTCTATCGCCCCGCAACAGCCTCTTTATTGCCAGTGAAGGCGTGACCAAGCAGCAAATCAATCCCTTTGTGAAGGAGTTTAATTTAAACGGTCAGGAAATTGACAACCTGCGGATTCCAGAGCGCTTTTTACCTCTGAGTGACGAGCAAGGCGTACAAGATAATTTAGGCTTTGAAGCCTTAAGTTTAAGCACACCGTCAATAGCCCCAGAAGATCCCTTTCGGCTATTTGTTGCGCCAGAATCTTCACTCACCCAAGACAATTCTCCAGAAAATATTTCGCAGCCGATTCGCTTTTTACACTATGTCATTAACCCCATCGGCAACCCGGTCTTAATTGGGGAGCATCTTTATCCCCTAGAACCGACTCCAGAAGGTGTTGTGGCAAATGGTTTAGTGGAATTGATTGCACTACCAAAGGAAGGCTATTTACTAAGTTTGGAACGCACCTATGGTCTTGGCGGCGCGGGCGCAAAGTTATTTCAAACAACCATTGGTAATGCCACTGACACATCGCGCATCGAGTCAATTCCTGAACTTGCCGACACCATTACGCCGATGCAAAAGACGTTACTTTTTGACCTGAGAACCATTGGCATCGGTTTAGATAATCTAGAGGGCATGACCCTTGGCCCCAAGCTGGCGGATGGGAGCCAAAGTTTAGTCTTGATTAGCGACAATAATTTCAGTGAAAATCAGGTCAATCAAGTATTGCTTTTCCGGCTAAGTAAATCTGCTGCCAACTCCACATCAAAATAACTTTTTTTGCCAACATCTCCGGACATTACCTTAAAGGGTTGATCCGGTTCCCCAAGATTGCTCAAAATCAAATCTGCGCCTGTAAAATCTTGGTTTTCGGTGTAATTATTCACCGTCACAACAGTCGTTAAATTAGAATCTCTCGCGGATAACCAACCATTACCAGAATCTTCAAATGCCACACATTGATCTGCATTTAGATTCATCTTTTCTAAGGCATAAAGGAAAATATCGGGGGCGGGTTTTTTCTGGGGAACCATATCACCCGCTGCAATTACCTCAAACCAATCCATGGCATCGGGGGCGAGGGAGTGGGTCACAAGGGCTGTGACATTAGCTGGAGTCGTGGTGGTGGCGATCGCCAACCGAATACCTTTTTCGCGAGCCTCATTAATTAATCGGCGCACACCGGGGCGTAACGGTAAAACTTCATTAGCGAGGAGGTCACAATAATGCTTTGTTTTGCTGGCGTGGAGTCCTTTGATAAACTCTGTCAGATCCTCCACTTCAGGCATTTCAGGCTGCCAATCTTTGATATAAAACCGAATTCTTTCCTTCCCGCCAGCGACCTTTAGCAACTTGCCATACAGCTCCACAGACCATTCCCAAGCTAGTCCAGCATCGGCGAAAGCGCGATTAAAAGCGACGCGGTGGGCATCTTTTTCTGTATTGGCGAGGGTGCCATCCACATCGAAAATCAAAGCCTCTAATTTCGCCATAATTTTTAGTCCAGTTCAATCCAATTTTTGTGACTTGATTAATATACTGGCAAAGTTCGTAAACGCGAAAGAGACGCGGGGAACGGGGGATTGGGGGACGCGGTGATTGGGGGACGCGGTGATTGAAAAACGACAAAATTAATAAAGATAAAAGTTCTGATGTCCAAATTCGTCAGGAATTCACCCTTTCCCCTACTCTCTCCCTCTCCGTGTCACTGACTCAATGGCTTAACGATTTTCACAAACCTTGAAATAGCAGGAAACCCGTGCCGTTGATGGTGGGATAATCCGCAATTTTGAACGAAGGTGACATTTATAATAAAGGGCATTACTTTCCAGCCCGCCCTCCGGCATGAAACCGACACTATGAGAATCGCTAAAAATATTACCGAGTTAGTGGGAAAAACTCCCCTTGTGCAATTAAATCGCATTGCTCAGCAGGAAAATTGCGTTGCCCAAGTGGTGGTAAAGCTCGAAGGTATGAATCCGGCAGCCTCGGTAAAGGATCGCATCGGTGTCAATATGATCGAGGCGGCGGAAGCGGCAGGGGAAATTACGCCGGGCAAAACAATTTTAGTGGAGCCAACTTCTGGAAATACGGGTATTGCTCTAGCAATGGCGGCAGCGGCAAAGGGCTATAAGCTGATTCTGACCATGCCGGAAACCATGAGTACGGAACGAAGAGCAATGCTTTTGGCCTATGGCGCACAACTCGAACTGACTTCTGGTGATGCGGGCATGAGTGCATGTATTACGCGGGCGCAGGAAATTGTGGATAGTCTGCCCGATGCCTATATGTTGCAGCAGTTTAATAACAACGCGAACCCCGATGCCCACCGCAAAACGACGGCTCTTGAAATTTGGGAAGATACCGAGGGTAAAGTCGATATGATTGTGGCTGGGGTCGGTACTGGTGGCACAATTACAGGGATTGCGGATGTCTTGAAAAAATATAAGCCTGAATGTCAGGCGATCGCCGTCGAACCTGCCAATAGTCCAGTCCTTTCAGGAGGCAAGCCGGGGCCTCACAAAATTCAAGGGATTGGGGCAGGCTTTATTCCGAGCGTTTTAAAACAAGAATTAATTGATGAAGTGGTTACGGTCACTGACGATGAGGCGATTGAATATGGTCGTCGGTTGGCGCGGGATGAAGGGATTTTGTCAGGGATTTCGACGGGAGCTGCCATTTGTGCAGGCATTAAAGTTGCCCAACGTCCAGAAAATGCAGGCAAACTCATCGTGGTGATTCAACCAAGCTACGGTGAACGTTATCTTAGTACACCGCTCTATCAGGATTTACCTGCCAATGTAATTGCAACCATGACTCACTAATCATTATTTCTTTTTTTTTGCTTTCCAAGTGCCGCCATAACGATAAAACGGATTATCTTTTTTAAGTTGCTTTTGGCAGGCTGGACAAACGAGCTGCCATTGTTGGGTTGTGTCGTATTGGATGCGGTAACAAATTTCAGTCGATTTTTGGCAGTAGGCGCAATTTTTTTCGCGATGTCTCATGGGCTCTTTTGGGTTGCAACACTTATTTATCGTTGAAGACCCCAACGGCAGTCATAGCGTCAACTCTTGGGGCGATCGCCTGCCCCATATTTTGCAACTATTTTTTGACTAGAAATCTATGGAAAATTTACAGGCTAGTACTTGATGCGATCATTATTTCTCGAAGGCGACGCATTTTTTTCGAGATATTCAATAATTTTGCCCGCCACATCAATATTAGAGGTTTTTTCAATCCCCTCTAAACCCGGTGAAGAATTAATCTCCATCACCACAGGGCCATGATTAGAACGCAACAAATCAACCCCAGCAATCCTTAAACCCATAGCCTTCGCTGCCCGCACTGCCGTACTACGCTCCTCTGGAGTGAGTTTGATCTTGCCAGAGCTACCACCACGGTGGAGATTAGAGCGAAATTCCCCCTCTGCCCCTTGCCGCTTCATGGATGCGACGACTTTGTCGCCAATCACAAAACAGCGGATATCCATACCCTTCGCTTCTTTAATAAACTCCTGCACCAAAATATTGGCATCTAAACCGCGAAACGCTTCAATAACCGAGGTAGCCGCTGGTTTTGTTTCCGCAAGTACCACACCAATCCCTTGAGTCCCTTCGAGGAGCTTAATCACCACAGGCGCACCACCAACGGTTTCAAGGAGACCTTCGATATCTTCTGTGGCATGGGCGAAACCGGTCACAGGTAACCCAATACCTTTTTGTGCCAAAATCTGGAGCGATCGCAACTTATCCCGTGAGCGAGAAATAGCTTGGGAGGTATTCGCCGCAAAGACCCCCATAATTTCAAACTGACGCACGACGGCATTGCCATAAAAGGTTGCTGATGCACCGATGCGCGGAATAATTGCATCAAAATCGTCTAGCCGCTTCCCTTGGTAAATAATAAAAGGTTGGTGGGAGGTGATATTCATGTAGCAGCGCAAAAAATTAATCACCTGCACTTCATGACCACGCTCGATCGCCGCTTCTTTTAGACGGTTTGTTGAGTATAGTTTTGCATTTTGGGAGAGGATAGCAATTTTCATTTTGACTCTGGGTGATCGGGGTGGCTTTGTAAAAAGGATTTGCTGACATCGACAAGAAAACGTTTGCGCAAGGCTTTACGGCCTACCAGCATACGGTAGCCCATCAAGGATCGATTCGTAAGACTTAGCTCGATATCCCAGCAATGCTCGCCCAGTTGAATGGGTGTTTTAATGACGGGACGGGTTTGTTTTTGTCCATTGGAGCTTTTCACATCGCGGTGCTCAACTAAAGGGGCAACGACGGTTACGGTGTCATGGACATTGCGTTGGTGGGGATGAATTTGAAAGCGAATCATCTGGCGATCGCCTTCTTGGAAATATTCAATGTGGGTGGCGTGGATCGAAGACGAAGCTGCTCCGGTATCAATTTTGGCGCGAATTAGCGGGATCTCAAATCCGGGCAAAGAGACACATTCACGCCAACCAATCACAGTTAGTGGCAGGGATTTTTTCATATTGCATGCTTTTAAAGGAGAAAAAAATTAGCTAGAGGCACTCGTATAAAACCGTAATGCAAAGCGCCAAACTAAATTCGACAAACATAGTAGTGCTATTCCTAAACATCCTGCTCCAATTATCCAGCCCAGCGGCGATCGCCCCAGCATTGTTTCAGCGGGAACCGTGGTCAGGAAAGTGACGGGCACGATGAAGGTGAAGAAAAAGCGGTAAATCGCCGGATAAGCCACGATGGGATAACGTCCAGCCTCTAAAAAACCGCGCAAAACTTCGGTGACATTATAGATTTTCACAAACCAAATACTGGTTGCGCCCAACATAAACCAGAGACTATACAAAATGGTGATGCCACAGGCGATGGGGATAAGGCTGATGCCATAGCGCAAGGGCTCTAAGCCTAACCGATTGCCCATATAAACCAAAATCAAACAGCCGAGAAATAGATCCGGCAATCCCCAAGGCGACACCATCCGCGTCGATAACCAAAATTGACTACTAATGGGCTTTAGCAATACATAGTCCAGTGTGCCGTCCTGGACTTGCTTCACAATGCGGTTGAGATTGGGGGACAAAAATGTTTGAGAAATACCCTGTAAAAAGGTAAACATTCCTACCACCAGCATGGCCTCTTGCCACGTCCACCCGGCAAATTGATAGCCTGTGCGATAAAACAAAAACAGACTAAATAAACTCCCGGCCAAATTGCCAGCACTACTTAACGCCGCAATCACAAAGTTGAGACGATACTCTAATTCTGCGGCGATCGCCGTTGCCCAGAATAGTTTTAAAATTCGCCAATATTTCAGCATCAATTCCGCAGATTTAGGGAGTCCGAGTTATTCTTCGACAGCACGAATATCAATAACGCTACCGTTAAAGTCGTAGTTATAGCCTTCTAGGCGCAGGGTATGACCCACCTTTACTTTGTTGTTGCCAAAGACAAAACCGTTATCGGTGAGCTCCGCATCGCTGGTCAAAATAATGGAAAGATCCGTAATATTTTCAATTTCAGGGCGGGGATCTTCTAGGGCTTTTACAGTACCGTCAGGCTGGGGAACCGGGGTCGTGCGGGGTAAACGCTCGATGGATTTAATCCCAATATTGGCAAAGGGTTGGTTGCGAATAACCACGGAGGTGGTCTCCGATTCGCGAAATTCTTCCACAAAACGATCTGGATTTTTGACGCTCAGTCCCCGCACTAAAAGCTCCACTTCGACAGTTTTGACATTGGCACCGATTTGCGCCACTGACCCCGAATTACCGGGCAAAAAGAAGATGCCGAAAATCACCGCTAAAGTAATGGCGATCGCCCCGACATCAAGCACACTAATTTTGCCGAACAAACGTCCTTTAGAATCCAGCAGAGCCATAACTTAAGGGAAGACAAAAAGATTAACGCAGCTATTATAGAGCCTTGCGGTGGCGCAATAGACCTTACCCATAATTCGTAAGCTCAACTATTGAGACTTTTTCTGCAGCACCCAAACGCCTGTTACTTAGCCCTTAGGAAAAACGAGCGAGATGATTCCGACGGCGTACATCCATCATTTCCACCAAACTCTTGGGTCGTTGTCGCTGGGCATTTTTCGCGAGGGTTGCTAGATAGTCAGCGCGGGAATGTTTTTGCTGCTCTGCTGGCTGTGGATCGATCACAGGCTCAATTTTTAGGGTGGGCGGCTGAACGGTCTTGGGGGTAGAAATTTTGAGGGGAGTAATGGGGGGCACTGCCACGACGGGAATTTTGGTCACAGGCGCAGTAGCCACGGCTGCTGTTTTCATTCTTCTGCGCACGGGTCGGCGAGTCGATGGGCGTGACTGAACTTTTGTGGGTGATGTGAGCTTATACAAAAACAAAGTGATCACAGATGAACCGGAGATACAACTAACGGCGATCGCCCAATAAACCCAGTCAGGCACATCATTATCTTTGGGCATGACATCCACAGCTGGCGGTAATGTCGGCGGTGCTACGGCAATGGTTTCCGCCACAGAGCCGCTCTCGATGATGCCATCAGCCGTCACGACAGCATCCGATTCAACAGCAACAAGGGAAACCACATCCGCTGAAAATTCCGCAGGTTCGCCAAAGTAGCCGACACCCAAATCAACGG
Organism: [Limnothrix rosea] IAM M-220; assembly: GCF_001904615.1. Classification (NCBI taxonomy): domain Bacteria; kingdom Bacillati; phylum Cyanobacteriota; class Cyanophyceae; order Chroococcales; family Geminocystaceae; genus Picosynechococcus; species [Limnothrix rosea] IAM M-220. The sequence continues at coordinate 23,140 of NZ_MRBY01000040.1, read as the reverse complement.
CTGACCATACATCAGGGGTTTTATCTGCTTTCACATCTTCCGGGGCTGGCGCAAATATGTGTTCCTGCTGCTTCATGGCGGCGATCGCCTCCAGCATCGGGTCAATAAGAGGCAAGCGTTTTTCTGGATTAACAAGAGCCGACAGACCAAGAAAACCCATAGTCACCATGGCAACCCAAGCGCCACCGAGCAAAAACAATCGCTCCGAATGTAACGGGGGTTCTAACGTTGCCGATGCTTTTTTCCGACGCTTCTCAGACACCATAACTTTCGCTTTCCAGCCTCACACAAAAAACAAAGAATTAGTTCAAAGATATTATTTTTCTTCTAACAAACTAATGATTAGCAACAGTTAAAAGTAGAAAAAATGAACTATTTTTATGCCGAACAAATGTACTTTTTTACTTCGTTTTAGCAACAATAAAAAGAACTTGATCACAGCATAGCGAAGAAACCTAAAGTTGAGAATTGTTCGATGTAGATTTGTCCCGAAAAATGCGACCTAATCGCTGTAAAGCCAACCCCAAAACACCAAAAACCACAAAAATAGCCAGTAACGGCACAGACAATGCCAGCAAAGATAGTACGCCCGCACTAAGAACCTCCGTTGTTGACATAATTGGATTAGCCATACCGCCTGTCATGGCCGTAGATGCGCCCCGCGTCATGACCGTAAATCCCTCTATGATGCCTGCTGTACCTCCCCCGGCGGCAATGGCGATCGCCCACTGGAGTAGCGGTTCGATTTCTGCCACAGCACCAAGACTGGCCGACATTATTAAAGTTCCGATGGCGATCGCCGTTGGCATCTCAATCGCATCCAGCAAATTATCGACAACCGGAACATAATAGGCCAAAACCTCAGCCACTGTTGCCGCAGCAAAAGCAATCAGAGCAGTATGCGTACCCATCCAAGCAAAATTTTCACCGAGACTAAAATCACCATAAATAGCCCCTGCACTCATCACCAATGGCGGCACAAAAATCCGAAAACCACAGGCCGCACTTAAGGTGATACCAATACACAAAGCCAGCAAAATATCCATATTGCAACTACCGAAAATTTAAACGCCGCGAGAAAATACTCCCTACACTGTGATTATAGAAAAGAAATTCCGCGGTCTCTTGTGACTAAAACCAAAGAAAAACTTCAAGCACCTTTGGGATCTTTCCGCAATTTTCTGCCACACAGAAAAGATTACAAGCCTACTTTTCGAAAATCTATCACAACAAGAAAGAACCAATAAAAAAATCAAAGCAGCGTCAACAAATGGCTGATAAAATCAACTCTAAAAAGTGAAAACTTGACCAGTAAACCGTTGAATCACACTGATTTGATCACAGCCAACAAACAAGCTTAAAACTCTCAAAACCCTAAACTTATCACCACATTGGCCAATCTTTTCAAAACAGCAAAGGACTGAGCTAGGAAGATCGATGACCAAGGCTCGCAAGATAAAAATAAAAACCTTGGAGTTTAAAAGTCGAGGCTTTATCAATAGGTTTCATTTACTTCGCTAGAAGCTCACAAATCTCCAACTTTGTAGACCTAAACATACTGACTTTGACTATATCCGCCTGAGTCCAATCAACTTCATCGCAGATGATTCATAAAATACCTTATAAAGTACTCATCTTTGAAGATCAAGAAATATTTTATTCCAGCTATTTGAGTAGAGTCTTTTGATAAAAACCCCACTTCGAGATCGTTAATGAATCTAAACTGTGTGCCAGTACTCGGACATTGCGGTGACTAACCGACTACCACATCGCTCAATAGGTCTTGTTCATATGCAATTGTCTAATGCCAACTGACTGACTGATAAAAAAATCCGCCTTGTACTCCACTGGCTCCGTTGCGAGACGATGACATACTGCCTCACTTTCAATAGCTCTGCCTGTACAGCATCTAGGCTATACAACTGAAGTCCTTGGTCTACCATCGATCTAGGGGCACTCGGCAAATTTCTAGGATATTATGTGGAGTACATTCCGTCGAAACTAAGTAACTATGCTTAAAAGGCTACCTGTGGTTATGGACTCTGAAAGACCTGCGAGGATCCCTTAGTTTGCCTGAAACGAAAGGGCGATCGCCCATGGATATTTTGTGATGAGCCTTTAGTGCGATAAACGTAAATTACTATGACATTCGCCTCCAGGAACTCCACTTATGTATCACAAGCTACTTTTTTTCCCAAGACTGGCTTCTAAACTTCAATTCTTAAATGTAGCTTAAACCAATATTTAATATTTTCTCCTCACCGCACACTACACACACTTGAGATCAAAAGAAATTATGAGTAATCTCGGAAGACGTAAATTTATCCTTTACAGCTCTGCCGCTCTCGGTTCCAGCATCCTCCTAAAAGCTTGCGGTACACCCGAAGAACCCGCGACTCCTGATTCTGAAGCGACCGAAGGTTCTGAATCCTCAGCACCGGAAGCCAGTGGTGACACCATCAAAGTCGGTATTCTCCACTCCCTCAGTGGCACAATGGCCATTAGTGAAACGACCGTTGTAGAAGCAGAAAAGCTTGCAATTAAAGAAATTAACGAAGCTGGCGGTATCGGCGGCAAAATGATTGAAGCCATTATCGAAGATGGTGCTTCTGACTGGGATGTCTTCAAAGAAAAAGCAGAAAAACTGATTGACCAAGATGGCGTTGCCGTTGTTTTCGGTTGTTGGACTTCTGCCAGCCGTAAGGCCGTTAAGGACGTATTTGAGTCCAAAGACCACATGCTTTTCTACCCCGTACAGTACGAAGGTCAGGAATGTTCTAAAAATATTTTCTATACAGGTGCCGCGCCTAACCAACAGATCGAACCTGCCGTTGACTGGTTGCTTGAAAACAAGGGGACAGACTTCTTCCTCGTTGGTTCTGATTACGTTTTCCCCCGCACAGCAAATACAATCATCAAGGCTCAGCTAGAAGCCAATGGTGGCAACACTGTCGGTGAAGATTATCTTCCCTTGGGGAATACGGAAGTAACGCCGATTATCTCCAAGATCCAAGCGGCTCTTCCTGATGGTGGCGTTATTTTTAACAGTATGAATGGCGATAGTAATGTTGCTTTCTTTAAGCAGATTGCCGATGCAGGTCTTACGCCTGATAAGTATCCTGTCATGTCTGTCAGTATTGCAGAAGAAGAAGTTCGTCAAATTGGCCCTGAGTACTTGACGGGTCATTATGCGTCTTGGAACTACTTCCAAACGGTTGAGTCTCCTGAAAACGAAAAGTGGGTTGCAGACTTTAAGGCTGAATATGGTGAAGACCGTGTAACGAATGACCCCATGGAAGCGGCATACATCATGGTTTATCTCTGGAAGCAGGCTGTCGAGCAGGCTCTTGAAGGTGGTGCGGCTGATGCTTATGATCTCGAAGCGGTTCGTGCAGCGGTTATTGGTCAAGAGTTTGCGGCTCCCGGTGGTCTGGTGACGATGAATGCCAATCACCATCTATCGAAGACTGTCCGTATTGGTGAAGTCCGTGAAGACGGTATGTTTGACATTGTCTGGGAAACTGATGGCCCTGTCACTCCCCAAGCTTGGAACCAGTATGTTGAAGCGACTAAGGGCTTTGCTTGTGACTGGAGTGATCCTGCTAAGGGTGAAAAGTACGAAATCTAAAATCTGTTTAAATTGAACAGTTGAAGTGAAGCTGTGACTTGATACTTGTTGTTGAGTCCAGCTTTGTTGTTATTTACATCATGGCTCGGTAAAGTCCTAGTAGATTTTTTGAGAACTCGTGACTGAACTTTTAATTGGAATTTTTAATGGGGTTAGCATTGGCTCTGTTTTGCTAATCTCGGCGCTAGGTTTGGCGATCGCCTTTGGTTTGATGGGGGTCATTAACCTCGCCCATGGTGAACTGATGATGCTAGGGGCATATACCACCTTTGTTGTCCAAAATGTATTTAGGAGTTTTGGCGAAGGTTGGTTTGATTTTTATATTCTGTTTGCGATTCCCTGTGCTTTTCTGGTCGCGGCGGCGGTTGGTTTTGGTTTGGAACGGGGAGTGATTCGTTTTCTTTACGGACGTCCCCTTGAAACGCTCTTGGCGACTTGGGGTGTGAGCTTGATTCTTCAGCAATTTGTGCGCAGTGTGAATTGGGCAATTATCTTTGGTGTCGTGATCTTTTTATTGAAAGATGTGTTTCGCTGGTTGCTCCTCAAGGTTCTAGCTGTTGCCTCTTTGGATAAGCAAACTGTGCGGAGTTGGCTAAATCGCCTCACTATTCCTGTGGCCTTGGTCGTTGCTGGGATGACTATTGTTGCCACTAATGCGACTCAAAATGAGGCCCTAACGAAGGCGTGGTTTAGTGCCAGAAATGTCGATGTCACAGCGCCTCAATGGTTGCAAGGTGGTATTCCGTTTGGGACGACCCAGTTGCCCTACAGCCGTATTTTTATCATTGTGCTGACGCTCATTTGTTTAGCGGCAATGTATTGGTTTTTAAATAAATCCAACTGGGGTTTACGGATTCGTTCAGTGACTCAAAATCGTGAAATGAGTTCTTGTTTGGGGATTCCCACGGCGCGTGTGGACTCTCTGACCTTCGCCCTTGGTTCTGGTTTGGCGGGCATTGCTGGGGTGGCGATCGCCCTGCTGGGTTCTGTCGGGCCAAACACCGGACAAAACTATATTGTTGATGCCTTTATGGTGGTGGTCGTTGGTGGTGTCGGTAATTTATTGGGCACAATTTTAGCTGCTTTGGGGATCGGCATTGTCAATTATTTGATTGGCTCTGGTACCTTTGTCACCCTGTTTACCTCTATCCAAGCGCCGCAATTTTTACTTGATTTGTCAATCTTTTTCGCAACGACAAGTATGGCGAAGGTCATGTCCTTTGCGATTATTATTGGCTTCCTCCAATTCCGTCCGGCTGGATTATTTCCACCGAAGGGACGAACTGCTGAACTGTAACTAGATATAAATACAAAATAATGAATGTATGTCTAAGCCGACGGGATAAACAAAAACAATCACGCATTCGTCTTTTCATCGAAGCGGGTATCATCATTGCTTTAGTCATTTTAACGATGGTAATTTTGCCCCTTGTATTACCAGACTTTCGCTTGAAATTAGTGGGTCGTTTTCTCTCCATGGCGATCGTGGCACTAGGAATCGATCTTATTTGGGGCTATACCGGCCTTCTAAGTTTGGGGCATGGTATTTTCTTTGCCCTTGGGGGCTATGCCTTTGCCATGTATCTCAACTTGCAATTGCCAGAAGGCGAGATGCCAGAGTTTTTTATGCTCTATGGTGTCGAAAAGCTTCCAGCATTTTGGCAACCGTTTAGCTCGTTGCCTTTTACTCTCATTGCTCTGGTGGTAATTCCCGGTTTTGTGGCGGGTGTTTTGGGTTACCTTGTCTTTCGGAATCGCATTAAAGGCGTTTATTTTTCGATTATTACCCAGGCGGCCTTGCTGGTATTTTTTAATTTTTTTAATGGTCAGCAAAAGCTAATTAATGGCACAAATGGTCTGAAAACTGATACGGCAATCTTCTTTGGGCAACGTGTTGGCGATCCTTCCACACAATTGATTTTCTATGAATTAACCATTGTGACTCTGTTGCTGATCTATCTACTTTGTCGCTGGCTAACTAGCGGCCGCTTTGGCCGTTTACTTGTGGCAATTCGTGATGATGAGACCCGTGTCCGTTTTACAGGCTATGACCCTACTTGGTTTAAGGTGGTTGTCTTTGCAATTTCTGGGGCGATCGCCGGCATTTCTGGGGCTTTTTACACAGTACAGAGCGGTATTATTACCCCGAACTTTATGGAAGTCTCCTTTTCCATTGAGATGGTAATTGCCGTTGCCGTAGGCGGTCGTGGCACATTAATCGGTGCAATCCTCGGCACGATGCTTGTGAACTTCGCGCGGATTTACCTTAGCGAAAGCTTTCCCGAAATTTGGCTCTTTTTCCAAGGCGCACTGTTCTTGATTGTTGTAACCGTATTACCCGATGGTATTGTCGGTTGGTTTAAGGATGTTTTTTGGGTACAGGCAAAGCGAATATTCGGCGTGGATCAGCCCGTCACTTACCCTGCCATTGACGAAGATCCTGAAGTGCAAAGGGAAGGTGAAAAAATATTCGCTGACGAAGAATCTCAAGTGCCCTAGTGCGCCATTCGCTCCCGTTAACTCTTTTGTTTGTTAATTTTTGGCGATCGCCATAGATCGACACCATTACCCGCTTCCATTATCGAAATTACAGCCACCATGTCCGAAAATATCCTTGAAATCAAAGATCTAACCGTAAGCTTTGACGGCTTTAAAGCCCTAAACAACCTCAACTTTACGATGCGTAAAGGGGAACTACGAGTCATTATTGGCCCTAATGGTGCGGGTAAAACCACATTCCTTGATGTCATTACAGGCAAGGTACGACCAACAATGGGAAAAGTCCGATTTAAAGGCAAAACCATTAGTGGCCTATCAGAGCACAAAGTGGCTCGCCTCGGTATTGGTCGAAAATTTCAAACACCACGGGTTTATCTAAACCTAACCGTTCGTGAAAACCTCGATCTCGCCTGCAATCAACAGAAAAATGTTTTCGCGACCCTCTTTGGGAAAGCAAAAGCGACAGAAAAAACACAAACCGTGAGTCTACTAGAAACGATCGGCTTAACCGAAAAAGCGGATATCCAAGCGGCATGGTTAGCCCATGGCGAAAAACAGCGTCTGGAAATTGGGATGCTTGTGGCACAGTCACCAGATTTGTTGCTAGTGGATGAACCTGTGGCGGGTTTAACGGACGAAGAAACAGAAAATGTCGGTAATTTATTACTTGCCCTTGCTGAAAGCCATTCCCTCATCGTGATTGAGCATGATATGGAGTTTGTCCGCCAAATTGCCCGGCAGGTGACTGTTTTGCACCAAGGTTCGGTGCTATGCGAAGGCAATATGAACGAGGTACAAAATGATCCACGGGTCATTGAGGTGTATCTAGGGGAAGCACCTAGCGTTACACCCGCACAGATGAATTTAATTCGTTTGGCCGCCAGCATGGCTTGGGCAGATGGAAATTTTGCGCCGGAACAAAAAGCTGTAATTTTGACACGTCTGAGTGAGCAGTTCACAAATGACAGTCAGCATCAGGTCGAGTTACGGGAAGAGCTACAGAATTATTTAGGGGTAAATACCCCCTACCTCGAACCTTTGGTGGAACCTCTGCAAACAGTGGAAGAGAAAGAGGTTGCGCTACGGTTGTGCTATGAGGTGATTCGTTCCAATGAGGTCAATGCCCTTGAGGCCATTACATATCGACATTTATTGGAATTATTGGCGTTACCGTCAGAGCGTGTGGAGGCCATCGAAGCAGAAATTAATTCTCTTTATACAGCTTAATTTTGATTGGGGAAGGCTTGTCAAAAGATTAAGGATGTTTTGGGATAGAGGCTGCTATGCTGGCGAATTTGGGATCATGATGGCTCTATGGTAGTCGTCTATTTGGTTTAGTGTGATATGGCTGTCCTCCATGGGATTTTGGTTTTATTTGCCCATCCGCCTCTCCAAAAGTCTCGTATGAATCGGGCGCTATTGGCGGCGATCGCCGATTTTGATGGTGTGATGGTCAATGATCTCTAGGACGAATATCTTGATCTTCCCATTAATATGCCGCGGGAAAAGCAGCTCTGTCTCGACCATAATATTGTGGTGTGGCAGCATCCTTTTTTCTGGTACAGTGCTCCGGCAATGTTAAAAAAGTGGCCTGATTTAGTGCTGGAATATGGCTTTGCCTATGGCCATGAAGGTACAGCTTTGCACGGAAAAAATGTTTGTCCGTTATTGCGACAGGTGGTGCGCAGTAAACCGACTGTTGCGAGGGAGATGATGATGATTCCATGGGTGAATTGTTCGCACCCTTGGGGCAAACGGCATGGTGATGGGGTGTGGAATATATGGAATATTTACCGCCTTTTAAGATTTATGGTGCTTGCAAAATTGGCGATCGCCACCACATTGATGGCTATATCGATCACTATCAACGTATTCTCAAAGCTTTACACCGGGGGAAAGTTCACTGGCAAAACTCGCCAACCGTGAATATATTAATGACGATTTAAATTTCATTCCTTCTCCTGCTGAGGTAGCCCGTGCATAGCCAAGACTTTTTTTATCAAGCTTTTATTTATCTCGCCGCAGCTGTTTTTTCCGTTCCCATCGCCAAACATCTAGGTTTAGGCTCCGTTCTGGGCTATCTCATTGCAGGGATTGTGATTGGCCCCTATGGCTTCAATTTTGTGGGAGCAGAGGAGGGGGTGATGCACTTTGCGGAGTTTGGCGTAGTGATGATGCTATTCCTCATTGGTTTAGAGCTACAACCTCCGTTGCTCTGGCGGATGCGCGGCCCTATTTTGGGTTTAGGGGGTCTGCAGGTCGCGGTCACAACAGCTGCAATTATGGGCATTGCCATGCTATTGGGGCAGTCTTGGCAAGCAAGTTTGGCGATCGCCATGACATTAGCCTTATCTTCAACGGCGATCGTTTTACAGACCCTCAGCGAAAAAGGCCTAATGCGTACCGAAGCCGGACAAGCTTGCTTTTCTGTCTTGCTCTTTCAAGATATTGCCGTCATTCCGATGTTGGCATTAATGCCATTACTCACGACTGGTACGACAGATAAAACAACAGCTTTAGTTGCCTCGACAAATATACTTGTCGCTGCCGCTGAAACTGCCGCCGGCGATCGCCCCGGTTGGCAACAGACCCTATTTGTCATGGGTGCAGTGGGAGGCATTATCGTGATGGGTCGATTTTTAATGCGGCCAATTTTTCGCTTTATTGCCACAACGGGTATGCGAGAAATTTTTACCGCGACAGCATTATTGCTAGTGATCGGCATCGCATTACTCATGAGTGAAGTCGGTTTGTCCCCAGCCCTCGGCACCTTTGTCGCTGGTGTTGTCCTAGCCGACAACGAATATCGTCACGAGCTTGAGACAAACGTTGAACCCTTTAAAGGCTTACTTTTAGGCTTATTTTTTATCTCCGTTGGTGCCGGGATTAATTTCAATATTCTATGGGCACAGCCCCTATTGATTTTGGGTTTGGTCGTAGGCTTGATGCTCCTCAAAAGTGTCATTTTGTTTGGCCTCGGCAAAGCATTTCAGCAGCCCCTAAGCGAAAATCTCTTTTTTGCCACAGCGTTAGCCCAAGGCGGCGAATTTGGATTTGTGATCTTTTCCTTTGCCCTCAGCAGTAACGTTTTACCAGAAGAAATTGTGGCGCTACTCATTGTCATTGTCGCGTTGTCCATGGGCTTGACCCCTCTGGTGATTATTTTTCACGAACAGTTTATCCAGCCGCGATTTCAGGCGATCGCCCCGCAGCAAAAACCCGACAATATTGACGATGGCAAAACCCCAGTGATCATTGCCGGATTTGGTCGCTTCGGTCAGGTGGTAGGTCGCCTACTGATTGCCAACGGTTTCCAAACAACCATTCTTGACAACGATCCCGTTCACATCGAAATGCTCCGTAAATTTGGCCATAAAGTCTTCTATGGCGATCCAACAAGAATGGATTTACTCCAATCTGCCGGAGCGGAACATGCCAAACTTTTAATTATTGCCATCGACGATGTAGAAAAATGCCTACATATGATCGACTTAGCCCAAAAAAAATTTCCACACCTCAAACTCCTCGTACGAGCCGTTGACCGTCGCCATGCCTACCAGCTTATCCATCGGAAAGTTGACGTTATCGAGCGAGAAACATTCGAATCCGCCCTTCACCTCGGCATTGAAGCCTTAAAACTCTTAGGTTTTCGTGCATACCGCGCCCACCACGATGCCCAAACTTTCCGTCACCATGACATTGAAGCAATGTATGAAATGGCAGAAATTCACGAAGATGAAACAGGATTAGTCGCCCGTAGTAATCAGCTCTTTGACGATCTCCAAGAAATTTTCCAATCAGATAATTATGATCTTCCCCATGAAGCGGATCAGACATGGGACACAGCAGATCTCCGCAAAGACGTATCCTAATGTGCTGGAAATTCGACACTATTGCCATAGTCGTGGTTGCCAAGATTAGTACAGATTTAACATGTTAAACCCCGATAGAATCAAGCTTTAAAGCCTGTCAGACACCTTGACTTTGATAGCTTCGACTATATTCACAAACAATTTCTGTCTGTATTGCGGAGCTTTGTAATTCTTTACGGGCAAATAAACGCTTTTTCCAAACTTTAGGTTCTGCTTAAACCCAATTAGCTAGCAGCTAGGGCACTGACTTGAGCTAAACGAAAACCCATTTGACATTGGTAAGTTTGCGCCTGTTCTCCCATGCCATTTTGAATTGCCCGGCCACATTTAAGAACGCCGTGACGTAGACGTGGAGCACCACTTTGGTCTGCCATCAAACATCCTTGACAAACTTGGTCTGTAGGTAAAACTTGTCCCTCGGTTAGGATGACTAGCATAAAACTTCCTCCCAGAGCGGTTTCGCAGCATATCTCTGCCTTTATTGTAGTGCGAACGCTTGGAAAATCGGTCAATTGTGTGACACATTGAAACCCTGAAGACTTTATGATGAGAGTTTTGGTGAAAAAGATTTGCTAAAATTTTAGCTGCTGATCGTGAAATAGCCGTCTACTCTCCTCACGTTCTACTGATACTGCGAAATAAGGAAGACTTTAACTGTGACTCATACCAACCTTGATTTTTTGGCGCAAACCGATGACCTCGTTGCCGGCATGATTGCCAGTGAACTCAATCGCCAACGGGTGCATTTAGAACTGATTGCTAGCGAGAATTTTACGTCTCCAGCGGTAATGGCTGCCCAAGGCTCTGTTTTAACGAATAAGTATGCAGAGGGTTTACCAAAGAAACGCTACTACGGCGGTTGTGAGTTTGTGGATCAGGTTGAGCAAGTTGCCATTGACCGTGTCAAGGAGCTGTTTGGTGCAGCCCACGCCAATGTGCAGCCCCACTCTGGTGCTCAGGCGAATTTCGCGGTATTTCTAACGCTGCTGGAGCCGGGCGACAAGATTATGGGGATGGATTTATCCCATGGTGGTCATTTGACCCACGGTTCACCAGTGAATGTTTCGGGTAAGTGGTTTGAGGTGGTTCAGTATGGCGTAAATAAGGAAACTGAGCGGTTGGACTATGACGAAATCCGTGAGATTGCCCTCCGTGAAAAGCCCAAGATGATCATTTGTGGCTATTCTGCTTATCCTCGCATTATTGAGTTTGAAAAGTTCCGGGCGATCGCCGACGAGATTGGCGCGTATCTGATGGCGGACATTGCTCACATTGCTGGTCTGGTTGCCACTGGGCATCACCCTAATCCTTTGCCCCACTGTGATGTGGTGACGACAACAACTCACAAAACATTGCGTGGCCCCCGTGGCGGTTTGATCATGACCCGCGATGCTGACCTCGGTAAGAAATTTGACAAAGCTGTGTTCCCCGGAACCCAAGGTGGCCCCCTAGAGCATGTGATTGCGGGTAAAGCGGTTGCTTTTGGTGAAGCCCTCAAGCCGGAGTTTAAGGCTTATTCAGCTCAGGTGATTGCGAATGCCCAAGCGATGGCGAAAACGTTGGTTAGCCGGGGTTTTAAGTTGGTTTCTGATGGTACTGACAACCACTTAATGCTCGTGGATATGCGTTCCATTGGTATGAATGGTAAGCGTGCTGACCAGCTGATTAGCGCGATTAACATCACAGCTAACAAAAATACTGTTCCCTTTGATCCTGAGAAGCCTTGGATTGGTAGCGGTATCCGTCTTGGTTCCCCGGCTATGACTACCCGTGGGTTGCTTGAGGCAGACTTTGCAGAGATTGCAAATATCATCGCCGATCGCCTGCTAAACCCTGAGGATGAAGCGATTAAGCAAGATTGTCTCGGACGAGTGGCTGATCTGTGTGAGAAGTTCCCGCTGTATCCCCATCTTCAGATGCCCGTTGCCACGGCAGTTTAGTTAACTAAATTTTGTCAAAATTAATTTTCTACAAATACGGAGAGCTTAGGTTTAATGAAGTAAAGAGGCCTAAGCTTTTTCTTTGACTGAACTGATTTTTATTACCGTTTACAAGCCAATGCCAACGGAACTTTTTTACCCGATTATTTTTCTGATTTCCTTTAGTCTTGTTTTAGTTTTAACGCCAATTGTCAAAACCGTTGGGTTGCAGAGTGGTCTGTTTGATGAACCTGACGAACGGAAGGTGCATAGTGAGCCGATGGTGCGTTTGGGTGGTACTGCTATTTTTACTGGCACGATCGCCGCGATCGCCTACGGATTGTTGCAGTCTGGTATTAATTTGAGGGGCGATGTTCCCTTACTCGCTTTACTCATTGGGGCGATCGCCTTTTTTGCCATTGGCTTACTGGATGATTTGTTCGAGCTGAGTGCGATTTCTCGGCTAATTTTACAATTTATTGTGGCGGCGATCACTTGGTATTTTGGGGTTCGTATCGACTATTTGGCGCTGCCTTTTGGCTCGGCTTTTTCCGTTGGTCTTTTAAGTTTGCCGTTTACCCTCATTTGGCTGGTGGGGATGGTGAATGCCATTAACTGGATTGATGGCCTTGATGGTCTTGCTGCCGGGGTGACTAGCATTACGAGTACTTTATTTTTTGTGGTGATGTTGGTGGTTGGTGAACCTTCGGTGGCAATTTTGGCGATCGCCTTAGCTGGTGCAGCCATTGGGTTTTTGCGATACAACTTCAATCCAGCTCAACTGTTTATGGGCGATGGCGGGTCTTATTTTATTGGCTTTATTTTGGCGGGCTTGGCAACCCTTGGGTTATCGGGGGAGCCGACGGCGCGAGCGGTAATGTTGCCCTATATTATTTTGCTGGTGCCGGTGCTAGATATGACGGTGGTTGTCTTTGCGCGCTTAGGGGATGGTGTGTCTCCTTTCAAACCGGACAAACGTCACTTACACCATCGTTTACTCAGTGCCGGTTTTTCCCAAAAAACAGCCGTGATTTTTATCTATCTCCTCACCCTTTGGTCTGGGAGCTTTGCGTTGGCGATCGCCGGCCTAGCAAGGGGCGAAATTGTCATTGCGGGGACATCGGTGCTGTTGGGGACAATTGGCTGGCAGCTATGGCGTACCCGTGATGTGGCCACAACTCAAAAGTAATTTGGGTGAGAAAAATGTCTCAAAATCCTTGGTCGCAGTACTGCCCACCAAAGGAAATACTCCGACAAAAAATATGGCAGCGTTTGGTCGCGGAGAAGGCTGTACAGATTGATCCCCGTGGTCATATCCCAAATTTTCTGGGGGCAAAGCAGGCGGCGGCGCAGTTGCGGCAGTTAGAGATGTGGCGCAAGGCTCGCGTGGTCAAATGTAATCCGGATCAACCCCAAGCTCCCGTCAGGGCAGCGGCTCTAGAGGATGGCAAACTGGTTTATATGGCTGTGCCCCGTTTAGTGGATGACCATTGTTTTGTGGTGTTACGACGGGAATGGGTTTTAGAGCGGGGTCTTAGTTTTGCGGTGGCATCCCAAAAAAAAGTATTTTTACAGCTTGGTCGTCCGGTAAGTTTTACGGAAATGAGGCCTCTGGATTTGGCGATCGTGGGTTGTGTCGCGGCGAGTAAGGCTGGGGGACGTACCGGAAAAGGGGCAGGGTTTGCGGATCTCGAACTGGCGATGTTACAACATTTTGGGTTGATTAAAGATGAGATGCAGATTGCCACCACCATTCACGCGGAACAATTGGTGTCGTCGAAAGTATTGCCGCTAGAATCCCATGATTGGTCATTGGATTGGGTGTGCACGCCGGAACGGGCAATTGCGACAAATCATAGTCACCCACAACCGCAGGGCTTAGACTGGGACAAAATCAAACCGGAGCAGTGGCGTTCAATTCCAATTTTGAAAAAGCTTAAAGGATCTTAAGTTTGCTCCCATGCATCGAGAACCTGTTGAGCAGCGGCGGCATATTGCTGAACAATTGGAATAAAAGAAAAATCTCTTGCGATTTCAATGCATTCTTGAGCAAGGGCGATAGATTTTTTCTGATCGCCAACAGCCTGAAGATAAAAAATACTGAGATTAATCGCAGTCATCGCCACATCGGGCAGAAAGGACTGGGGATTGGTTGCCGCTAATTGCCTCCTTATCTCAAGGGCTTCTTCGTACTCCCCTAAGGCCGTTTCATATTCGTTGCGATCGCTGTGCAAAACCGCCAAATTGTTGAGGGTCGTAGCAACGTAGGGCAGAAAGGACTGGGGATTGGTTGCCGCTAATTGCCGGTATATCTCAAGGGCTTCTTCGTACTCCCCTAAGGCCGTTTCATATTCGTTCAATGCTTTGTGCAAAAGCCCCAAATTGTTGAGGGTTCCTGCAACGTAGGGCAGAAAGGACTGGGGATTGGTTGCCGCTAATTGCCGGTATATCTCAAGGGCTTCTTCGTACTCCCCTAAGGCCGTTTCATATTCGTTGCGATCGCTGTGCAAAACCGCCAAATTGTTGAGGGTTCCTGCAACGTAGGGCAGAAAGGACTGGGGATTGGTTGCCGCTAATTGCCGGTATATCTCAAGGGCTTCTTCGTACTCCCCTAAGGCCGTTTCATATTCGTTCAATGCTTTGTGCAAAACCGCCAAATTGTTGAGGGTTCCTGCAACGTAAGGCAGAAAGGACTGGGGATTGGTTGCCGCTAATTGCCGGTATATCTCAAGGGCTTCTTCGTACTCCCCTAAGGCCGTTTCATATTCGTTGCGATCGCTGTGCAAAACCGCCAAATTGTTGAGGGTCATCGCCACATCGGGCAGAAAGGACTGGGGATTGGTTGCCGCTAATTGCCGGTATATCTCAAGGGCTTCTTCGTACTCCCCTAAGGCCGTTTCATATTCGTTCAATGCTTTGTGCAAAATCGCCAAATTGTTGAGGGTCATCGCCACATCGGGCAGAAAGGACTGGGGATTGGTTGCCGCTAATTGCCTCCTTATCTCAAGGGCTTCTTCGTAGAGGGGGAGAGCCTTTTTAAATTGATTGTGTTTTTGCAGAAAGACGGCATATTCAAACAAAATCTCTGTGGTTTTAGTTGCCCTGAGTGCGCCGTCGAAGTATTCACAGACCCGCTCAAACCAATCTTTTTCATCGTAGAAAGTCGCCCACAGCCGCGCCTTAATCAGAAACTCATCGGCAATCTGTGTTTTACTCGCCTGAATCTGCGTTTGTTCTTGTGCGAGTTGCTGTTCCCGGTCGAGGAGTTTGTCGAGGTCGGCATTAATGTCCTCCGCTTTGAGGATTGCATCTGCCTCCCGAAATTGCCCCAGCTCAAAATATGTTTTTGCCTGCCGTAGTCGTTCGGTATTAATCTCGATTTTCGTGAAGGTTTCGTATAGCCGAAAGACTGAGTCTTTAAGTTGTTCCAGTTCTTTGAGGAGTTGTTGCAGTTCCCCATCGGCTTTGATGGCTTTTGCGGTGTCGCCTTTCGCCTGTAGAAATTCTAGATATTCTCGTTTTTCGTCGATGCGTTGTTTGAGATTCTGATAATCCAGCGATTGATTCAGAAAAGTCGCATTCTCAATATTGCCGATGTTGTAGATTTTCTCTGCCGTCACTGCCTGTGTCCAAATAAACGAATCTAAAATCAATCCTTCCTTGGGGAAGGTGGCGAAGCCGGAAGGGGTTTCGATCAGTTATGCAACCTACAAACAATCACTTTTAAATTTTAGAAGAAGAAATATATACCATGATCCAATTCTGTATTGCTTCGACAACGCTTTTAGAATGATTTTTCGCATCAGACTCCGAGAAACGTAAAAAATGAATGCCAAAAGACTCCAAAGTTTTTTGCCGATACTCATCCTTGAGCTGAGCCTCTAAAGAATCATGGCTAAACCCATCAATTTCAATCGCTAACATTAAATCCTTGCAATAGAAATCAACAATAAATTCATCAATGGGACGCTGACGGTCAAAATCATACCCCATTAGTTTTTTCCCTTTAATCATTTGCCATACAGCAATTTCGCCGGGAGTCATGCTGTTGCGAAGCTTTTTTGCCAACTCTTTGAGATGTGGTTTGTAAGGAATAATTTGTCGCTTTATGTTTACCCTAATCCTAATTAGAAAAAGTTATTACGAAATCCTCGGAGAACCTACCCCTAACCCCTCCAATCTTTGAGATGTGGTTTGTAAGGAATAATTTGTCGCTTCATGTTTACCCTAATCCTAATTAGAAAAAGTTATTACGAAATCCTCGGAGAACCCACCCCTAACCCCTCCAAGGAGGGGGATTTTTTACAATATTAACTGAACTCAGCTTGATCAATTTTTTCGATATTGTAAATTTTGCGATTATCCGTCACTGTTCCGGTTTGAGAATTTTTTGCTGCGCCATCATCTGTGATCGCCGCCGACAAACCCAACTGCTCAAACCCATTCTTCGCGAGCTTATCCAACTGATTTCCAAAATGCTCCCGCAACCCTTCGATGGTTTCGTAGGGCGTTTTGTAATGCTTTAGTTCATTGAGCTTATCTTCAAATTCCCAGAGGCTTTTTAGTTCATCTCGATCCCTTGTCGTGTGCGGTTTGAAATAAGTAAAAATAAACGGCTTTTGATTTTCTTCAAATGAACCGAACGCCTTTTCAAATTCCTCGGCGGTATATTTCCCGACCTTGTTCCATGCGAGCAACACAAAAATGTCACAGTCCTGAATGGCCTTGTTGTATTCACTCTGGAGACCTGTCGCCGACATCGCATCTAGAAAATCTTCCCAGATATCGAGGTGCAGAAAGACCCCATCATCGAAGCGTTTCTTGCATTCTCGGTACATAAAAATCTCGAACTGTTCCCTGTCTGACTTCAGTTCAGACGAAGACGCGAGGAAAATTTTAATCTTTTGCATACTCACTTCAGCTGTTACCTAGCTGTCATTGTAACGACAGATCTAAATCTCAAATTCCCCCCAAGAAAAGTCATCTAGCTCAGGCGATCGCCCAAACTTCAAGAAAAATTCAAGACAAGCGTAAAGTGTCGGTTTATGATCAACCGTAGGTATTTATGTTTAATTTGTTGTTATGGCGCTTCAAGTCCAGATTGGTGAGCAGAAACTAGATCAAGAGCAGCTGCTATCACTCTTGGCGAAATATCAACTTTTGCCTCGTCTCGCCCAAGAAATGATTATCGATCAGGCGATCGCCACAACGCCAGATCTGTCCTGTACCCAAGAGGAAGTTAAAGCCGCCATAAATTTATTTGTGCAGCAGCGGCAACTAAAGTCCGAAGCAGATATTCAAAATTGGCTCAAGAAAAATGGCCTCGCTTTTGATCAACTGCCGGCGATCGCCTCGCGTCCGATTCTTCTTGAAAAATTCAAACAGCAGCGCTGGGGCGATAACTTAGAATCATATTTTGTCCAACGCAAAAGCCAACTTGACCGCATTATTTATTCCCTACTGCGCACCAACGACGCTGGCGTTGCCCAAGAGCTATATTTCCGGATTTTGGATGACGCAAGCCTCTTTCCAGAGCTAGCACGAGAGTACTCGAAAGGCCCTGAATCGCAGACTGGCGGACTCGTTGGCCCTGTGGAAATGAATGTTCCCCACCCAGCGATGATACAAATTTTGAGCAGCTCACAACCCGGCGAGCTCAAGCCTCCAGTCAAAATCGGTGAATGGTTTGTTATTTTACGCCTCGAAAAATCAATTCCTGCCCAATTAGATGAAACAATGCAACAGCGATTAATTAATGAACAATTTGAGCAGTGGCTAAATCAACAGGTGCAAGAACAACTTTTGATCGAGCATTTAGAATAATTTAAGTAACTTTTTGCTTTTATTTTTTCAGTATTAATAATTTTTTTTGATATTTTTTTAATGATTTTTTTAGTATTATTTGACCCTCAGGATTTGCCGAAAATATGAAACTCAACTATCAAGAATTTCTGAGTAATACTGCTCCCTTTAGCCACCTACCACCAGAAGCCCTCGCCGCATTAGGAGGGAAAGTGACCGCCTTTCGCTATCGCATGGGGCAGCCTATTTTGCAGCGCGGTAAACTCCTACATCAAGTTTCTATTGTTTATCAAGGTCAAGTGCGCATCTTGGGCTACGAACCGAGAACCCAAGCGCCAACGACTTTGAAATTGCTGAGGACTGGCGGTGTGGTCGGCTGGGTCAATGCAGTGCGGGGGGTGGCCTGTGAAACGGCGATCGCCTCAACGGAAGCCATTTGCCTCAATATTACCAGTCAAGAATTTCTGTATCTCCTACAAACATATCCCGTCTTTCAAGAGGAATTCGGCGATCGCTGTTCCATTACCGAGACCTTTGATTTATTGGGCTATTACTTTTCTCAAAAAGCCAAGGTTAACGGCAATCTAAAAGATATTGTTCATGCAGCGATGGAGCAGGCAGAAGTCTGCAATTTACCGCCGGGCTACTACACCGAAAATAGCGCCGAACAAAAAATTCTCCGCCAATCAGAAAAGCTGTGGTTTGTCAGTGGTGGTGGTAGTTTACTGTCCTTGCCGCCCCGCACCCAGTTAGATTTTGAGCAAACAAAACAGCTAGAAGTTAAAGGAATTCAGCCTGCCCGCCTTGTGGGTTTCCCAGAACAGGCTTGGGCGAATATTCTCGAACAGCAAAAAACGCCCCCAATAGAACCGCCTCTCCCCATTGATGTCATTCCCGATCCCTTTGACGATAACCCTCCCAAAAATTCTAATGGCAACGGCTCAAAGGTTCTGACTGCACCCCAAACAGAGAAAGAAGAAGAGATTCCCTATGCACCCGTTGAAATCGTCGGGTTAACGCCAGAGCAGTCCGAAGAGGAGCGTCGGTCTAAACGTTATCCGCTAATCAAAGGTAAGGGCGAAGATGGGGTGGCGATCGCCTGTTTTCAGATGTTGGCGCAATATTTTGGGATGCGTTTTAAAGGCGATGTAATTCGGCGCGTGGTGACAGATCAGATCCAACGTTATGGTGCATTATCTTTACCCATTTGCGGTGCAATTTCTGAGCTGATGGGTCTTAATGCCCAACTGATTAAAATCCCGGTTCAAACCGTGACGCGCCTAACTGTGCCTGTCATGGTGAAGTGGCGCGATAGTTTGGCGGTGATCTATGAAGTCGGCGATCGCGAAATTGTCGTTGCAGTGCCGGACATTGGCTTAATTAAGAAAAAACCCCAAGAATTTCTCGAAGGGTGGGGCGACGAAACCGGTCAAGTGGAAATTTTACTGCTGAAAAAAGGCAAATACACTCCCGAAGAACGCTTTGGCTTAAATTGGTTTATTCCGTCGATCAAAAAATATAAGTGGGTTCTCATTGAGGTTCTCATTGCCTCCTTCCTGTTCCAACTTTTTGCCCTCGCTAACCCCCTGATTATTCAGCAAATTATCGATAAAGTTATTTCCCAAGGCAGTGCCGATACCCTACAGGTTTATGGTTCGCTGCTCCTTATTTTTGCGATCGCCGAAGGAATTTTAGGCTTTGTGCGCACCAGCCTCTTTGTCGATACCACCAATCGGATTGACATGACCCTCGGTTCAGAAATCATTGACCACCTGTTCCGACTTCCCCTGCAATACTTTGAGAAACGCCCTGTCGGTGAAATCTCCACAAGGGTTGGCGAGCTGGAAAAAATTCGCTCATTCCTCACCGGAACAGCCCTCACCGTCGTCCTCGACGCAGTTTTTTCTGTGGTCTACATCTTCGTGATGGTTTGGTATAGCCCGCTATTGACCGCTGTTTCTCTCGGTGTTATTCCGGTTTTTATCATTACGACGCTAATTTTCTCGCCGATTATTCGTAAGCAACTCCGCACCAAAGCCGAGAAAAATGCCCAAAGTCAATCCTACCTTGTGGAAGTGATGACTGGTGTGCAAACCGTGAAAGCCCAAAATATCGAACTGCGATCCCGCTGGAAATGGCAAGAAAAATATGCCAGCTATGTTTCCGCTGGCTTCAATACTGTCGTTACCTCCACAGCTTCCAGCTCCATTAGTAATTTCCTCAATAAATTGTCGGGTCTATTGGTGTTATGGGTGGGAACATCCCTTGTGCTGAAAGGGCCAGAGGAAGGCATTACCCTCGGACAATTGATCGCATTTCGTATCATCGCAGGCTATGTAACATCGCCGATTTTGCGTCTCACTCAGCTCTGGCAAAATTTCCAAGACACAGCCATTTCCCTTGAACGTTTAGCCGATATTGTTGACCATCCCCAAGAGGGCGAGGAAGACCGCGACAACATTCCTATGCCATTGGTGAAGGGCGAGGTAATTTACGAAAATATTAGCTTCCGCTTTAAAAAGCATGGCCCGCTAAATCTGAATAATGTCAGTTTGGTATTTCCCGCTGGTACATTCGTGGCGATCGTTGGGCAGAGTGGTGCAGGTAAAAGTACCCTCACAAAATTGCTATCACGTCTCTATGAACCGGAGTCGGGCAGGATTTTAGTAGATGGCTATGACGTAAATAAAGTGGAGCTTTATTCCCTGCGTCGGCAAATTGGTGTGGTTCCCCAAGAAACGCTGCTCTTTGAGGGCACAGTACAGGATAATATTGCCCTCACAAATCCAGAAGCGGAACCAGAGGAAATTGAATACGCAGCGAAGGTTGCAGCAGCCCACGATTTCATTATGGAGTCTTTGCCCAATGGCTATAACACCCAAGTGGGAGAGCGAGGCGCATCCCTTTCTGGTGGTCAAAAACAACGGATTGCGATCGCCCGGTCAGTATTGCAACGTCCCCAAGTTTTAGTCCTTGACGAGGCGACCAGTGCCTTGGATTACCTCACAGAGCGGGAAGTTTGTAATAACCTTAAAGCCGCCTTTGACGACACAACCGTATTTTTTATTACCCACCGTCTCGACACCATCAAAGATGCCGACACCATTATTTTGATGCATGAAGGCTCCCTCGCCGAACAAGGCACTCACGATGAACTAATGGCAATGCGTGGCCGTTACTACAGCCTTTATCAGCAGCAGACGCGGGGTGGTGGCGAATAGAAATTTCACCTTTACTACAAAGCTTTTTTCAGGTTTTGCATAACCAAAACTTTTAAATTCGATTTTTAAAACTATTTTTTAGGCGATCGCCCAGACCCATGACCCAATCCCCAGCCGAAACAAACGGAAAAACCGCACCACAACAACAGCCAGAAACCGTTACCGAGTTTGACCAACCCGTCGTGTTGCGCCAGTCACCCGTTCTATCACGGGCAATTATTTGGATTATTTTAATTTTTAGTGGCGCTTTCTTTACTTGGGCATACTTCGCCAGACTCGAACAAGTCATAGCCGGCAGCGGTCAACTCCAACCCAAAGGCGATGTCCAAGAAATTCAAGCACCCGTCAATGGCGTTGTCAAAGACGTAGAAGTAGCCGACGGCGATCAAGTCAAAAAGGGAGATTTATTGCTAACTTTTGATTCTGATGCAGCGGAAGCAAACCAAGAATCTCTGTTACAAATTCAAAATTCCCTCCGCCAAGAAAACCAGCTTTACCGCGCTGTTCTGAATAACAATGCAGACATTGCCACCCTTGAAGCACAACTCGCAGAAATGAAGTTGCCACCAGAAGTCGTCGCTCTTGCCCGCAACCGCCTCAGTCTTATTAGCGAAACCCAAGTAATTCGTGCCCAACTCGGCCTCAATAGTGGCCGATTAAACCCTCAGCAATCAGCAAGGTTAAGTGCTTCATCCCAGGAGATTACTTCTCGATTACGGGCAGCAGAACTCGAACTACAGCAACTCCAAGAATTAGCAAATCAAAATGAAGTACAAATCGCCGATCGCCGTGCCCAGCTAAAAACAGACCGAGAAGTACTAGATGAAATCCGCGATCGCAACGAATTACTAATGGCAGAAGCCCAAGAAAGCCTCGAAATCGAAGAGAAAATCATTAAAGAAATTGCGCCCCTCGTCGATGAAGGAGCCGTTTCTGCTCTGCAATTAGAACGTCAAGAACAACAGCTCAATGACCGCACAGAGCGGATTATCGAACAACGATCTAACGGTGGCATCGAACAACAACAACAACAACAGCGCGTCGATAGTCGCCTAGCCGAAATTGACCAGCTCCTAAAAGAACAAAGGCGATTACAATTCGATATCAGTCAGGCCAGACAAGAATTACTCAATACTCGTTCAGCGTCAGAGCGCACTTTGCGGGAGCAACTTGATAATGTTGAACAACGTTTAGCTGTCGTTGATAGCGAACTCAATAAAATTATTGTCGAAAATGAAAAGCGGTTATCTGAAGTCGAAGCGCAACTGATTCAAAATGCTGAAACGCTAGACTATCAGGCGGTGACAGCACCTATTAATGGGACAGTTTTTGATTTGCAGGCGCGGGAAGGCTTTGTGCCTCGGTCTGGTCAAGCGGAGCCATTACTCAAAATTGTGCCCAATGACGAACTGGTGGCTGAGGTCTTTGTGACGAACCAAGATATTGGTTTTGTGCGGCAACGGTACGACGAGGCATTGGCTGGTGGTGAACCGGTGGAAGTGGATGTGCGCATCGATACCTATGCCTTTAATGAGTATGGCGATATTGGTGGTGAAATTTTAAGCATTGGCTCTGATGCATTACCCCCGGATCAGATTTATCCTTTTTACCGTTTTCCCGTGAAGATTGCACTAGAGGCGCAGGAGCTGAATGGGCGACCGCTTCAGTCGGGGATGTCGGTGAATGTTAATATCAAAATTCGCGAAGATCGCCGTGTTTACAGTGTCTTTACGGATTTATTTAGCCGCCGTGTCCAGGATCTTAAGGAATCGCGCTAAATTACGCACTAATGACGCACTTATTTAATTTAAGGACTTTATGTTCTCCAAAGAAACATTATTTGCCGTTTCCCTTTTTCCCTATCTCGGCTTTCTCTGGTTTTTAACGCGCTCTGGGAAAACACCAAAATTAGCTCTCAGTGGGTTTTATGTATTATTAGTTTTTGTCGTAATCACAATTCCCGCGGGTCTCTATGCCCAAAATGAATATGGCGTAGAATTGGCAAATGTTGATTGGCTCCACGGCAGTGCTGAGTCGTTTTTGACGTTATCTAATGTCTTAGTTGTATTGGGCTTTGCTGGGGCGATCGCCAAACTGAAGTCCTCTAAATCTGAGGAATAGAAAATATATTTAACGTCAGTTATTGATAAGAATGTAGCCAAAATTCTTTAGAGAAAAGGAGACATGGAGAGGGAGAGA
>NZ_MRBY01000039.1 GCF_001904615.1 [Limnothrix rosea] IAM M-220 | reverse complement strand
TGTCTCATTTGTTGGCATTTTCCTACCAACGCTGCATAGTCAATCCCGGAGAGCCGAAGATCAGGGATTATTCTATTAAATTTTTTTTGGTTCTTAATGGTTTTTCGGGATAATTATGCTGCTTAAAAACAGATCATTGAGGTTCTCTAGAATCTTTATTTTGCCAGAGTTTAAGATATCTAATGCCCATAAAATTTTATCGAAATGGCGATCGCTGATGGTACTTGATCCAAAAATCACTGAGGATGGCTCTTACACTTTTTTTTCTGATGAATTTCAAGAGCATTATCATTCCTTTGCGGGAGCTAAACGGGAAGCGGAGGAGAAGTTTTTAATTCCCTGTCGCATTGCGACTCAAGCGCGGACAAAATCAACCTTGCGATTGTTGGATATTTGCTATGGGTTGGGGCACAATACGGCGGCGGCACTGACGAAAATTTGGCAGGTAAATCCGGCTTGTCGGGTGGAGGTGATTGCTTTAGAGCGAGATCCGGCGATCGCCCCGACAGCCTTTAAAAATAATTTATTAAGTCCTTGGTCGTCAGAGGTGGCAGTACTTTTAGGGGAGCTGAGTCATCGTTTTGAAGTGCAAACAGAAAAGCTCGCTGCTCAACTTCTGATTGGGGATGCCCGCCAAACAATCCAACTGGCGATCGCCCAAAACTTTCAAGCCGATGCTATTTTTCTTGACCCCTTTTCCCCGCCAAAATGTCCCCAATTATGGACAGTAGAATTTTTAAAATTAGTGGCACAGTGTCTGGATAAACAGAGTTATCTCGCGACCTATTCCTGTGCGGCGGCTATTCGACAGGCCATGACATTAGCCAATCTAAAATTTGGTGGGACTCCCGGCGTGGGTCGGCGATCGCCCGGTACATTAGCGCGTTTTACCACAGAACATTTAGAGCCATTATCCCAACAGGAAATTGAACATCTTAAGACCCGTGCGGCTATTCCCTATCGTGACCCAGATCTAAAGGGCGATCGCCAAACGATTTTAGAAAGACGCATTTTAGAACAACAGCAAACCACTCTTGAATCAACCAGCCAATGGAAAAAACGTTGGCTAAAAAAATAGCCAGCCATTAAGAAAAAAGCGACACTTCCTTAGGACATGCCGCTAATCCACTCAACTTCTTAAGTTTTATAATTTTGCAGTTAATTCATTGCTAATTATTCACGTTCAATGCCAAAATTTTGGCCGACATAAAGAGAGCGCGTTTGTCCGCCTTGCCCCATAAGAATTTGCTGATTTTGCACAGACAGCAATTTCCAATTACTAGCACCAATATTTTCGCCCACCTTAAAACGTTGGGTGACACCATTGATATTAAACAAAGCTGCCGAGCGATCGCCCGATTCGAGTGCACCAACAAGGGTATAGAGATCCTTCGCTGCCACTGGCGGCGCAGGTAGCGTCGGCACAACAGCTTGGAGATCAGGAATAGACCGTGGTGCCGGAGGCTCAGGCGCGATTTGAGGCGCAGGAGTTTGTATTTGGGGCGGCTGCACAATTTGAGGCGCAGGAGTGATAACAGGAGTATTGCCCGGCAGAGGAGGACGAGCATTCGCTGAAACTTCAGGAGGATAGACCGGAATATAAATACGCTCAATGACCGGGGAGCTAGATCCCGGTGCCTGCTGATCCGTGGTCGGTACAGTGCCTACCGCAGGCTGCCCCATTGGACTAACAGGTATCGGTTGAGACGCTCCCTGACGATCAATATTATCTAAAGCCCGTCTAACATAGTCAGCAAAAATCGGTTCCGTTGCTGCCTCTGTTTCCGCCGCTGTCTCAATAACTGGCGTCGGTTGAATAAGAAATTGCGGTACACGTAGCCGATCATTAACAGCCATCCAGAGGGCTACTCCCAATAAAGAAGCACAGGATCCCATCAATAAAAGTCTTTCTGTGTAATAGCCGACTCCCCTTTTGATAATGACTTTTTCGTCCAGTTCCTCCGGGAGCGGTGTGTCTTCAAGGTCAATCTGCGGCACCACTAAAGACTGTAAAGAGGTGTAGTCACTTTGGGACGCTGTCTGAATTTTCGCGGTCGGTCTCTTGCCTGTTAACAAAGAATCGATGTCAGAAAAAACATCATCCATTAGACGATCCGCTTCCTCTTCGGCAGACCAAGAGGAGGCAGTGGGAGGATTGGAACTTACGCGAAATTCGTTCATATCACCAAAAAGGGCTGAAAATTGCTGTCATTTTAACTTGCTATGTAAAAGCAAATTACTAGGGCGAAAGAAGGCATTTTCTTGATGCTCTGTCGCCACAATACCAGTAGTTTACTGACACTATTTATAATCCTAATCTTGTTTTGCCAGAACGCAACCCAAATCCTTGACATTTTGTTATTCTCTCCATCACCAAAGTAATGGAAAACATCCTTTTTTAGTCCTGAAAAATAAGGTGAAGCATGCTGGGTGCAGGTTGAAAATTTATTGATTTGGTGAGTTCCCGCGAAAATTATGGCATCTCCCTTTAAACTATTGATGTTTTGTAAATCAAGTTTTTAAAGGAATATAGTCCCATGGAGCATCGTGGCGTCACGGTTTGGTTCACAGGTCTTAGCGGTGCGGGTAAGACTACGATCAGTCAGGCGATCGCCAAGCGTCTTAAAAAGGAAGAATGTAAGTTTGAAATTTTAGATGGCGATATTGTTCGTACCAACCTCACCAAAGGTTTAGGCTTCAGTAAAGAAGATCGCGACGAAAACATCCGTCGTATTGGCTTTGTCTCCCACCTGCTCACCCGTAACGGTGTAATTGTACTTGTTTCGGCTATTTCTCCCTATCGTAATATCCGTGAAGAAGTTCGCGATCGCGTCGGCAATTTTGTGGAAGTTTACGTCAATGCCCCCCTTGCTGAGTGTGAAAAGCGGGATGTTAAGGGTCTCTACAAACGTGCTCGCGCCGGTGAAATTAAAGGTTTTACAGGTATCGATGACCCCTATGAAGCGCCAACCAATCCTGAAATTGAATGTCGCACTGATCTAGAAGAGCTAGAGGAAAGTGTGGAAAAAGTACTCGCTAAGCTCACTGAGTTAGGCTATCTTTCTGCTTGATGTTTGCCGAATTAGTGGATGGAGATTCCGGATAATACTCTGGAATTGATGTTAATCCTCCTAGATTTGGGGGGATTTTTTATTGCAATTTAATTCGATCCGTAAACAAAGTTGGGTTTTGGCCGAGGAAAGGCTGTAATGGATACTAGGGTGTCACTATTGGTTTTCGTATGGGGTTTTACTCGCTAATTTTTATTTGTGGGACTAACCTAATGACTAAAAATTTGTGTTGTAACATTTCAGCGAGAGCAGCGTACCAGATGATTTTATGAACGTATCTCAAGCAAAACAATCGACTGGGCAGGATTTGGAACCTTTGAGGAGCATCCACACTCAAAATTTGCGCGAAATTTTAGTGGAGTGCGGCATTTCCCTTGTTATTTCTACATATCAGGCGGGCAAGGTTGTCGTGATACGGGCGGATCAACGGGAACTAAATACTCATTTTCGTGTGTTTGAGCAGCCGATGGGCATTGCCGCGGATCGCGAAAAATTGGCTTTGGGTACGGCCTATGAAGTTTGGGAATTACGGAATGTGCCTGCTGTTGCTAAAAAGCTAAAGCCGCCTCGTCGGCATGATGCTTGTTTTTTACCGCGCAATCGCCATATTACTGGTGATATTGACATCCATGAGATGGCCTACTGCGGCGACGAGTTGTGGTTTGTTAATACTCGTTTTTCTTGTCTTTGTACTCTTGATCGAAAAAATAGTTTTGTGCCTCGCTGGCGACCCCCTTTTATTTCTGCCTATGATTTGGGCGATCGCTGCCACTTAAATGGGTTAGGCATCCGTGATCAAAAACCTCGCTATGTCACGGCTTTAGGTGAGACGAATACCGATAAAGGTTGGCGTGGCAATAAACGTAATGGCGGTGTCTTAATGGACATCACCACCAATAAAATTTTGGCTCGAGGTCTGTCGATGCCCCACTCGCCGCGCTGGTATCGCGATCGCCTATGGCTTTTAGAATCAGGCTATGGAAGCTTGTCGGCCTTCGATTTTAAGACGGGAAAACTCGAAACTTTGATCAATTTACCCGGTTTTACCCGTGGTCTGAGCTTCTGGGGGCCTTTAGCCTTTATTGGGCTATCTCAGGTGCGGGAAACGGCGGTATTTAGTGGCCTACCGATTACGGAACGGCGTGAAGAAAGGTTCTGTGGTGTGTGGGTTGTCAATATTGAGACGGCACAGGTTATTGCTTTTTTGCGCTTTGAAGATGCTGTCCAAGAAATTTTTGCGGTTTCTATTTTGCCGGGTATTCGCTATCCAGAATTAATTAATTGGGATCAAACTCTGCTGAGTTCTTCGTTTATTTTGCCGGATGAGGCGATCGCCGAAGTTGATTTCTCGAAACTAAGCACTTTCTAGGTAAGACCCAACAACTCGTTATCCTAAGACTTTGACGTTACTTCGGCCCAAGCCCACACAGACACTGGCAGGCGATCGCCGTTCACGTAAACCTAAGCGACTAGGAATACAGCCTCAGTAATTTTCAACCCATGATCGCGAAGCCAATATACCCTCTCCCCAAAAACCTCACCAACACAACAAGACAAGACGTAAAACTTCATTTTGGATTCTTGCATAACAGTTAAATTTAAGCAGAGAACTATTTTGGAGAATTCAGAATATGCCAAAATGAGGGCAATCAAATTCTTCTCCCCCCAGATTTTTCGAGTAATCCAGCGAGTATCCTAACCACTATGGAATGGCACATCACAGACGCTCAAAGCCTATCTCTTATTGATCAAGAGGTCGGAGAGCACTCTTTTTCTCCCGCAGAATACGAAATTGTGCGCCGTGTTATTTACGAAACCGCTGACTTTGATTATCAACGTCTCATTCGCTTCTCAGATCGTGCCCTCCAAGCCGGAGCCGCCGCCCTTGCTGCCCGCAGTACCATTGTTGTTGATGTGCCGATGGTACAGGTAGGCATTGCGAACAACCTACAAAAAACCTTTGCAAACCCCGTCTACTGCAGTTCCGAAACCCTAACACGTCCCCAAAAAGGCCGCACAAGGACAGCCTGGGGAATTGAGACCCTCGCGAGACGCTATCCAGAAGCGGTTTTTATCGTCGGGCAATCCCAGACATCACTAGCTAGTTTGATGACTTTGATTAATGCCGAAGAAATTCGACCCGCTTTAGTGATCATTACACCAGCAAACTTTATTACAGGTGATCAGTTTCGGTTGCAGCTCCATGACTCATCGATTCCCTACATTTATATCAACGGCCGTAAAGGCAGCGCAGTGGTGGCTGTCGCCATCATGAATGGCCTCATTGACCTCTCTTGGCAAGCCTATGGACAAGATGTCACGACAACGTCCTAGAGACTTTAATGACTTCGTCCCACACAGCATAATTTTTCCTAAACTCGACTGCCAGCCATAAAAGATCATTTTATCTTTACAAAATGTTGCAATTGACGGGGGATTTTGTTAACTTAGATATCAACTGGTTGACCAAAATGCAATCATATCCATTTCGACTCAATTGGGAGTTTTATCATCATGGAAAATCAAGAAGGTAAGTTTGGTTTCAGCGCCTTTGCTGAAAATTGGAACGGTCGCTTAGCGATGCTCGGTTTCGTAATTGGTATTTTGACTGAAGTGTTGACTGGTAAGGGAATCCTTGCTCAGTTGGGCTTAATGTAATCGCTTCAAAGACTTTATAACGCTATGAGGTCTTATTTAATTATTTAATAATGGTATTTACTGAGGGTTGTTGCCCTCTTTTTTTTGCTAAAAAATTAGTGATTTCTCGTTTTTAGGGGAGCTTGTATTCAACGAAGAAATATACGCCGTTTTCCTGTGATGTATCGCTCGTTATTTCTAGATTGTCAAGGGGAATTCCCCAGTCGATGCGGGCATTAAGGTTGCATCAACGGCTAAGCGCAAACCAATGCCGATAGACTAAAGCTGATTGGTTGTGACGCTTGATTCGGTAGGTTTATAGTTCCATGCGGCACTAAATTCAATAAAAAAAGCCAGTTCTAGGGTTGTATTCCAGTCTGGGAGGGTGGCGATCGCCTTACGGAGTCTACTGAAGCGAAAATACCATTGTCAGTGAGTAAAGCATTTAGAGAGGAACCATAAAAGCTACTTTGGCGCTATCTAAAAAATTGTGGTGGTAGTTTTCTTCACATCCTATAAAAAATTTAGAGATAAACCAAATATTTTTTATCCACTGATAGCAAGATTTAGATAAAAATAATGATGTAATCAATTCAAAGCATAAAAAAATGACAAAACCACCCACATAATTGCAGATGGCTTTAATCATTCAAAAAAAGATTTAAAGATCAGAAAGTCTTTGTCTTTTGTTGGATATTATTTTTTATTTAGACAGCAGAGCCAACGCCGGCATAAGCACCATAGAAAAAGATGCCAACAACAGCGATAACACCCATACCTGCAACAACTGCAACAATCCACAAGGGAATTCTTCCGCCTTCAGACATGGAAACAACCTCCGATTAAAATGACTGAATAAAAGACAATACCAAACTACTGACTTTAGTTAAAGAAGTAGCTGGAGAAAAGGATACCGAGTACGGCGACAAGAAGCAGACCCAAGTACAAAGATGTACGGTTTAGCTCAACGGGTTGCCGATTGGGGTTTTGATTTTTTTCCATGAACAATACCTATCGTTGAATAAACTGCATAGCGGCGATCGCCCCAACAAAGAAAGTTGAGGGGACAGCAAGGGTGTGAACTGCCAACCAACGGACAGTAAAAATGGGGTAAGAAACAGGTTGATTATTGGGACCGCTTGTCATGATTTAAAACCTTGTAGAAACAGTAAAACAGTAACTAAAACTTACTTGTTAAATTCGTTAATCTCATCAACCGCATTATAGCGATCAGTGACGATCGGAATTTCTTGGCGACTGTCAGTAAAATACTGATCAGGGCGAGGTGTGCCAAAAGCATCGTAAGCCAAACCAGTACTTACAAATAGCCAGCCTGCGATAAATAGCATCGGAATTGTAATGCTATGAATTACCCAGTAACGAATACTGGTTACGATGTCAGAAAACGGGCGTTCTCCGGTAGTACCTGCCATGCGAATTCTCCTCTTGGATTTGATGAAAAAATATTATTAAATAAGCTAGCCTATATCATAAAAAAATAATAGGCGTTACCACAACTAGAAAGTGGAAATCAAGCCGCTTCAGTGGAATTATCGTACCGTAAAATCACCCCTTGTTGCCCAAGAATAAAGCCTTTTTCTTTGTTTAAAAAGACAACACGATAGAAATTAGTGGGGACATTTTCGATTTCAGCGTCGCGGAACCAAGTTTGACCACCATCTTTACTGACAACTAAGCTACCGCTACCACCAACTGCCCAAAGTTCTTCGGGAGTACGGTAGCCCATATGTAAGAGGCCGACGCTATTGCGATATTGGGGTGTAATGGGCTCACTCCAAGCTTCTGCATTATCTGGGTTGGTGCTATCACTAAATTGGACGACACCGCCACGGGCTAATAACCAGAGATTGTCTTGGCCGTCAAAGCCCATGCTTTGTAAGCGTCGAGAGGAGTTTCTGTTGTGGGGAGTCCACTCGCTATCGCCGGGAGACCAAGTGGAGTAGAAGTTACCGCGGGCGGATACTGCAACGTATTTACCATCGGCGGAGCGCTCAATGGTTCTGGCAACACCGACTGCGCCTTCGACGAGGGCTTTCCAGTTTTTCCCTCCGTCGGTGGTTTTGTAGATCGCACCGAGGTCAGTGACCATTTCGGCTGTATTCGGGGCTAGGGCGGTGATGTTGTAGGGAGCACCGGGTAGCTTGCTGCTCAGGGGAATGCGTGCCCAGTTTTCGCCGCCGTCATTGGTGTGAAGCAAAATGGAAGGGCGACCAGTAATCCAGCCTTCCTCGCCATAGAAGCTTACGCCTGTGAAGCTTTCTTTTTCTTCGCCAAGGTTGATAATGCGTTCTTCCCAGGTGTTGCCACCGTCTTTGGTTTCGAAGAGTGTTTCTTTTGTACCGACGAGCCAACCATGTTGTAGATCGTCGGTAAAGGCGATATTGGCGAAGGTGGAGTCGGTGTTGAGGTTTATCTCTTGCCAGGGGCTATTGCTAATGATGGGGGCTTCTACGCAGCCCATGCAAAGGGACAGTACGGCGATCGCCAAAACTATTTTTTGTAATGGTTTGAATAATTTCGAAAATAAAGACATAGGTTAAAGTGTTTAAATCAGCTAAATCAGCAAAATCAAGAAAGGGTTCTGCGACGACAATAAATGCCGATTAATCTAAGCCGTAGAGACTTAGGAAGAAGAGGATAAAGAGTCCTAGGGTGCCGAAGATTATGAGATTTTTTTGGTTGGAGCTCATATTGTTAAAGCCGAAACCATATTGTAGGTTCTCTTCAAAACCGGACGGAGCATCTGCTGCGCCGATATTTCGAAATTGACCTTTATCGACACCACATACTGGACAATTCCAGATGAGAGGTAACTCTTCAAATTTTGTGCCGGGCTCGGTTTTGTTACGACTTTCGCCTTTGTTGGGATCATAAATGTAGCCACAACTGGGGCATTCATAGCTGGCCGGGGCGAGTTCGGCTAATGTCTTTTCTATTGGGCGATCGCTCATCTTTCGAAGGGGGTAGAACTAGCAAATCTACATCAAGGGAATATGAGAAATTATGACATAAACTGTAAACTTTCTTTAAAGTACTCTGGCGATCGCCACTATTGACTCAAAAAATCAAAGACAACTTTGGCTTTTTAATGAGGTGCAAAAAAAATCAAGTCACAGGGTCGAAAAGAGAAACATTTAGAAAGCCCCCCCAGGCGAAGGGCTATACTTTGATTACTTTGTAAGATGGCAATATTGTCAGGCTATTTAATTGCTATCTATTTTTTAGACTTTCGCATGGCAGATTCATTTGACCTCACATTGCAAATTATCATTGCGGTTTTCGCTGGAATTTCCGCACAGGTGCTGGGCGAATTTCTAAAGATACCGGGCATCGTCCTGCTGCTAATTTTTGGGATTGTTCTCGGTGTTGACGGTTTCGCCGTGCTTCATCCCAGCGAGTTTGGGGTTGGCCTAGAGGTATTGGTCGCCTTAGCCGTTGCCATCATTTTGTTTGAAGGCGGGCTAAATCTCCGTCTCAAAGAGCTGAATGAGGTTTCCGGGAGTCTACGTAATCTCGTCACTTTCGGTACTTTGATCACCTTGGCTGGTGGGGGAATCGCCGCCCATTATTTGGCTGAGTTTCCCTGGCCGATCGCCTTTCTTTATGCGGCCCTAGTCGTCGTCACCGGGCCTACCGTGGTGGGGCCTTTATTGAAGCAAGTTGCCGTTGAAAAAAAAGTCGCAACATTACTAGAAGGCGAAGGTGTCTTAATTGACCCCGTCGGTGCCATCCTTGCCGTTGTTGTCCTTGATACCATCCTGAACGCTGACGCTGGGCTGCTGGAAATTGCCGGCGGATTGATCCTGCGTTTGGGGATTGGCACATTAATTGGTGCTGCTGGTGGTTGGCTTATGGGACAGTTTCTGCGTTTAGCGACATCCCTTTCCGAGGATTTGAAAAATTTACTTGTTTTAGCAAGTATTTGGGGATTATTTGGGTTTGCTCAGTACGTCAGTCAAGAGTCTGGCTTAATGGCGGTTGTTGTGGCGGGTATTGTATTACGGGCTTTGTCGATTCCTGAGGAGCGGCTCTTACGACGGTTTAAAAGTCAGTTAACGGTACTCTGCGTTTCGGTTTTATTTATTTTGCTAGCGGCAGATTTATCTTTGGCTAGTATTGTGGCCTTGGGTTGGGGGAGTTTTTTGGCGGTTGCGACGTTGATGTTTGTCGTGCGGCCGATCAGTGTGGCGCTTTGCACGGCGAATAGTGATTTAAGTTGGCGACAAAAGTTTTTTGTTGCTTGGGTTGCGCCGAGGGGCATTGTCTCAGCGTCTGTTGCTTCTTTGTTTGCGATTATTTTGACGGAGCAGGGGTTTAACGGTGGTGCATCGATTAAGGCACTGGTCTTTTTGACTATTTTAATGACGGTTTTTATTCAAGGATTGACGGCGAAATGGATAGCGCGGCAGCTACAAATTACGTCGTCTAGTGCGAAGGGAGCTGTGATTGTTGGGTCAAATCCCCTGAGTCGCATTGTGGCAAAGATTTTCCAAGATCAAGGGGAATCGGTCGTGATTGTTGATACGGACGCGAAGGCCTGTGAGGAAGCGAAGGCGCAGGATCTAGAGGTGTACCAAAGTAGTGCGCTCAATGCTGAGGTTTTAGAGGAGATTGGCATTAGTTCGATGGGGACATTTTTGTCTCTGACGAGCAATGGTGAAGTGAATTTGGTGTTGGCGCAGCGGGCTGTGGAGGAATTTCAGCCGCCTAGGGTTGTGGCCTTTTTTGAGGAAGGGGATCAAAATAATGCGATCGCCAACAAATCCAAAATTGGTCAGGCGTTTACTGGGGGGTTTTCTGTAAAAACGTGGAATCAATATATTCGTGATCAGCAGGTCAAACTGGGTAAATCGACCATTGGGGTAGCGGAAAAAACCGAAAAAACTGAGAAAAAAACTTTTTATTTTCAATCGCTCATTGAATCGGGGGAGTTATTGCCTTTGCTAATCAAACGTGACGATAATTTAATGGTGATGCGATCGCTGAATGAATTACAGTCAGAAGATGAGTTGATTTATTTACTCCATGACCCCCGTCCTCAGCTACTGAAGCGCCTTTCTGGAGGTATGCAATCTTCTCGGTTGGCTCTAGAAGAATTACCGGAGGTGGAAAACTTTAAGCTCCAATCAGCCCCCGAATCTGATTCACAGTCGGAAGATAACGGTTAAAATAAAGGGGCGTAATATTTTGATTTTGGGGCGATCGCCCTCTAATAGACATCCTTTCTATTTAAGAACTGAGTTTTGTAAACACGTTTAACCCCATCACTTAATCTCGATAAGATCATGACCCAAGCGACTACTACTTCAGGCATTCAACTCACCGAAACGGCTCTACAGCATGTCTTAGGACTACGCCAACAGCAAGGCAAAGATCTCTGGCTTCGGGTGGGTGTCCGTCAAGGCGGCTGCTCTGGCATGTCCTATATGATGGATTTTGACTCTCCCGACAGCGTTAATGAGCATGATGAAGTGT
The DNA here is from genome assembly GCF_001904615.1 of [Limnothrix rosea] IAM M-220. Classification (NCBI taxonomy): domain Bacteria; kingdom Bacillati; phylum Cyanobacteriota; class Cyanophyceae; order Chroococcales; family Geminocystaceae; genus Picosynechococcus; species [Limnothrix rosea] IAM M-220. The sequence goes on along the minus strand of NZ_MRBY01000039.1, from coordinate 25,436 downwards.
TTGATTATGCCGACGGTTTTAAGATTATTTGCGACAAAAAAAGTCTTCTGTATCTCTATGGCATGGTGCTGGACTACAGCACAGCGATGATTGGCGGCGGCTTCCAGTTCACGAACCCCAATGCTAACCAAACCTGTGGTTGCGGTAAATCCTTTGGGGTTTAAGTTTGGTTTAATAGAAAGTCGCGATTGTAATGGCTAATTTTGGCCGGCGATCGCGATTTCTATTTAATCTTCCATAATCTGGTTATGACTGAACTCACTATTGAACAACGTTTTGAAAAAGGTTTTGAGCGTTACGATGCGGGCGAAGCTCCTGAAACGCTTTTACCGGAATTCTTGGAAATTTGTCGTCTCGATCCGAAAAATGCGGCAGCTTGGAGTTGTGTGGCTTGGCTGCATCTTTTAAGGGATAAGCCGGATCTGGCTTTGCCCGCCGCCCAACGCAGCATCAAACTGGATCACCGTAATCCCCAAGCCCATGTTAATGCTGCCCTTGCCTTGCTTGGCACTGGCGGGAAAGGTGTTCGCAAGCACATCGAGCTAGTACAGAAGGTCATGGATTTTAGCGACGAAGTTAAAACGGACATTAACGAAAATATTGAAGACGGCCTCAAGCGTAAGCCTGACTGGAAGGATTTACAGAAAGTGAAAAAATGGCTTTCTGAGTAGACTCTTCAACACCTTTTACTCTGCACTTAATTTGAGATTATGACTGGGATAAAGCACCATTTTGTTGGTTTGACGGCGGATCAGTTTCGTCACCCCCTTGACCGCGAAGCGACGAATAATTTGCGGCAGCTACCGGGGTTGGATTTGCTGATCCGTTCGGTGCTAGGTTCCACGGCGGAGCAGGTTTTTCGGTTTAATAATCTGGCATCCAGTATCCTCGTCGGCGATCGCCAGCTACCCCACCTCCATAATCTTTTAAAGGAAGCCTGTAACATCCTTGATCTTGAAACGCCAGATCTCTATATCCAGCAGAACCCTGTGCCCAATGCCTATACCTTTGCGATGCGTGGGGAAAAACCATTTATGGTGATTCACACATCCCTAGTGGAAATGCTGGATGACAAGGAGATCCAAGCGGTAATGGCCCACGAGCTGGGTCATCTTAAATGTGAGCACGGCGTTTATCTTACTTTGGCCAATTTATTGGTTTTGGCGACCAATGCTTTACCGGTTTGGGGAACGCTTGCTGCTCAGTCGATGCAGGAACAAATGATGTCGTGGCTACGCTGCGCTGAACTGAGTTGCGATCGCGCGGCATTTCTGGTGAGTCAAGACCCAAAAATTATTATGTCGGTGTTGATGAAGTTAGCGGGTGGATCGCCTAGTCTTGCGCCGTTGCTCAACCTTGATGCATTTATGGAGCAAGCAAAAACCTATGAGGCTCTTAGTCAGAGTCAACTGGGTAAAGTGTTGCAAGAAAATCAAAGTGCTCAGCTCACCCATCCGGTTCCGGTCATCCGTGCCCAGGCGATTCGGGAGTGGTCTGGTTCCCAAGAATATTCTAACTTGCTTCAAAAGAAGGATTCGGGTTATAGTAGCAAAGGCTTATCCAAGGGCGGATGGCGAAATTGGTAGACGCACCACACTCAAAATGTGGCGACTTCGGTCATGGGGGTTCGAGTCCCCCTCTGCCCATACACAACACAAAATTAAGTATTTCTCGATTGTGATCGTCGAGTTTTTTTATGGCGATTTTTAGAGGGTAAGGGCGATCGCCTCAGAGAAAGCTTTCAAAAAAAGGCAATAAATTTTCGCGCTAAAACAATTTGCTTTTTTGCATCCTCTGCTGAAATATTGTTGTCTAAATCGTAATCACTATAGTTTCTATCTCGATTTGCCTATACGTAATGTTTTGGCGAGTAATTTACGGTAGAGAATTTTGCCATTATGGCGACGATCAACGGGCATTCTTTTGATGAAATGAACTTCGTGGGACTGAGGCAAAAGTTCTTGTAATTCTTGAGATTTTGGTCGCGCTTGTCGGGTTGTAGATTCGATAAAAATGTGGTTTTTCCCGGCATGGTGAATGGCGGCAGCTCGTTTTACTTGGGGATGTTGTTGTAGAGCGGTTTCGAGGACAAAGGGATATAGTTGTGAGTTTTTCAGTTCTCGGCATTCGCTGCAACGCCCCACTAGCCAAAGGTGATTATTTTCGTCGAGATAGCCTGCATCTCCAGTACGATGCCAAAGGGTTTCGCCGACTTGAATTTTTGTATGGCGATCGCCTGCCCCTTGGAGATAAGAATTCAGGACATGGTCGCCTGCCACAACGATCTCACCGACTTGATGTGGCGCTAAACAAATCGCCTTAAACCAATATGGGCTGTAGTGAGAAGCTGAATTTTGCAGCGGTAGGATTTTAACTCGGATTTCGGGGATGGGTTGACCGACACATAGACCTTTTTGGGGTGATAGTGCTTGCTGTTGGGCATGGGGAAAAATACTGATGGGTTCGGCTTCGGTGGAGCCGTAGAGAATGTGAATGCTGGCAGCGGGCATAAATTGTTGGAGTCGCCGCAGAATTCGGGGCATAATCGGCGCACCGCCACTAAAAATCTGTCGCACGGATAAAAGGGTAATGTCTTTCCTTTGGCACTCATTTAACAATCGTTCTAGAAATGCGGGTGAGGCGAGGATGCTTGTGGGTTGTTTGCGTTGAATTTGCCGAATGATCGGTTTGGCGGCGATCGCCGCAGGTTTTCGTAATTTTCCTTGGGGAATAATCGTGGTGCGTCCAGCCGCAAGGTTAACGAGGGCAAAAATTGGCAGATGGGTTAACTCGATCTGTTGGGGTTTTGGCTCTAGATATTTAGCAAGGAGTTGATATTGCCTCAATAGAAAACCGTGGCTGCGGACTGCGGCTTTAGGATTGCCCGTGCTGCCACTGGTAAAGGTGAGTAAGGCTGGATGCTCTGGTTCACAATCAATAATGTTTGAATTTGCCGTCCAGCAACGACTTGTCCACCAGATATGACCGGTAGGGAATGGCAGATCGAGCGAGAATTTGTGGGGAATGTGTCGTAGGCTCGGCGATCGCCCTAATAAAAGAAAAGCGCGGCTTGGGGCAATCATCGCCTTTGGTTTACAGAGTTCACAACACTGCTGAAACTGTTTGGCTGTGGCACTGGGTTCGATAAATAACGCCAACAATCCTAATCGCCATAATGCGCCAAGGATGATGTAGAGTTCCGCCGACATTGGGCAAAATAATAAAACTGCATCACCTTTTTTTAGGCCGTATTGTTCTAAAAATACAGCTCCCTGTGCAGAGCGTTTTACCAAAGTTGCAAAGCTCGTTCTTTTATTGTGTCCTTCAATAATTGCGGTGGCTGTCGGACTGGCGATCGCCTGTTGTTCGAGTACTGAGAAGAGATTCATAACATCTTCCCAAACAGAGCATAACGCCGGAAAATCTCGCCGTGGTGTCGGGTCATATTGTCACACAAGCTACCAGATTGAATGAGGGCATAAATAGCAGCTTGAAAACCCATTTTTAGAGATTTTTGTCGAATGGTATCTAGTAAAAGAATGCCCAATCCTGAATATTTTCTCTCTGGAGAAATGCCTAATGTTTTAAAAATAATAGTTTTATTTTTTTTACCCTTAAAATGCAAAATATCTGGTATTGCCAACATGAACCCAACAATCTTATTTTGATGCTCTGCAATGAGAATTAGTTCAGGAATGATATATTTTTCTAACTGTAGATACTGCTTGACAAACTCTTTTTTTGAAATTTGACTATAGAGAAAATGGCACTGAAAACTCTGGTGAACGACGGGATAAAGACGTTCTAATTCTTGTTTGAGATTAGCTATATCTAAAGGTCGAATGGTCACACCGAGTCTGGATAATCTAGCGGCAATTTTTGGCGATCGCCGATCCGTCGTTTTTAGATCACTAACCCGCCGAGAATGGTAGCTTGCAACCACATCAAACCCTGCTTCAGTAAAGATTTGGGGATTGAAATTTTGATACGGAGACTCCAGAAAAAATGCAGGACTATTATCAGTCTCTGTCACGACTCGATATCGCTGCCAAGTATTACCATCTATCGGGGCGATCGCCAATGCACAGCCATGTTTTTTTAGTTCAAGACAACCATGCTTTAGTAAAGCACTAAATTTTGTTTGACTGTCAACGGAAAAATCACCTAAATAACCCACTTTTTGATTGTTGAGACTAGGGGTATTTCGCCACCAGAGAGAATAAGAACCTAAAGGAGGGCGATCGCCCTTCCCCACTACCCAATGGGCATCTGTTTCTAACCGATGAACTCTCTGAAAAGAAAACGATTTTCGAGTATAAATGCTGACAACCACAATATTTAGATTTCTTCTATAAACGGCAGTCGGAGATACTTAGTAAATGGAACGATCTGCCTGAATGCTAGCATTTGACTACAGAAAGTAACGGTATTTTTTCATAAGTTTATTTATGGTTATAGTTTTGAATCCAAAAATGTTTGATTATCTCTAAAGTTAACGAAATAAAACGTAAATATTTATCTAAAATCTATCCACTATGGTGCTCTTCCGGCGGATCGTTCTGCCTGTGAGTCGATATCTTTTTCGATTAGTGGCATGGATTTTCGATGTCATCGTTTTCAGAAATATTTGTATCCCCGTATTGTTTCTGAGTAAAGGATGTCAGTAATTTCGTTTTTTCTCTGATTACACTGGAATCAAGGTATTTAAAGGTGATCAGATGAGAATTGGTGTACCAAAAGAAATCAAAGATCAGGAATTTCGGGTCGGCTTAAGTCCCAGTAGTGTGCAGGTTTTAGTGCAAGCTGGGCATGAAGTCTTTGTCGAAAATAATGCGGGTTTTGGGTCTGGCTTTACGGATGAAGATTATCAAAATGTTGGTGCAAAACTGGTTTTTGATGCGGCTTCGGCTTGGGAACAGGAATTAGTTATTAAGGTGAAGGAGCCTTTACCCTGTGAGTACGAGTTTCTCTATGATGGACAGTTGCTTTTTACCTATCTCCATCTCGCTGCGCAACGACAACTTACTGAGCGTTTAATTGAATCTGGGGTGACGGCGATCGCCTATGAAACGGTGATGGATGAACAGGGTCGCTTGCCACTATTAGCGCCGATGAGCATGATCGCGGGCAGGTTGGCAGTGCAGCTTGGGGCGCGATATCTAGAGAAACAGCAAGGTGGCAAGGGGGTTTTGCTGGGTGGTGTGCCGGGTGTGGCGGCAGGTCGAGTGATGATTCTTGGTGGGGGGAATGTCGGCACTGAAGCGGCAAAGATGGCGATCGGTCTGGGTGCGGAAGTGCAGATTCTTGATATTAATGTTGATCGCCTTGGTGATCTCGGAACGTTATTTGGTTCCCGGGTCTCGCTACTCTACAGTACTCCGGCCAATATCCAGAAATATATTGAAGAAGCTAATTTGGTGATTGGTGCAGTCCTTATTCCGGGGAGACGCGCACCCATTCTTGTGTCGCGAGATTTGGTCAAAACGATGCAAAGGGGTTCTGTAATTGTTGATGTGGCGGTAGATCAAGGGGGCTGTATCGAAACGCTCCACCCGACTTCCCATAGTCAACCTTCCTATGTTGATGAGGGTGTTGTCCATGTCGGAATTCCTAATATGCCGGGTGCTGTGCCGTGGACTGCCACTCAAGCGCTCAACAATAGTACTTTGCCCTATGTGCTTCAGCTTGCTAATGAGGGACGGGGGGCGATCGCCAAAAACAAGGCTCTATTTCACGGTTTAAATATAGACAAAAAAGAGATTGTTCATCCTTCTATACAGGATGTGTTTTCTGATCTACTTTAAAAAAGGCTTAGAGGACAACTAAAAATCAAAAGTTTATTTCCTTAAATCTATCTAGTATATATTTGCTAAATTCTTCTATGATTGATTTGGTTTTAGTTTTTTGTGCTAATTTTCTGAAGTTTTTAGATATAGATATTTGGAGTCAAGACAAAAGAAAAATCCCTTCATAAGCTACGTTTCAAGTGGCTTTAGGGCAGTGATTTATGCCGTTATTTAGCTGAGAATATGTTTGTTTTACATTTATTTTCGTTTTTTGTTGAGTTTAAAGATAATTTTTTTTTCAACTCTAAATAAAACTTTTTTGTTGTAAATTAAAAAAATCAAAACATATATTCAAAAATAGTATTTTATCTTTTTGAGTTAAATTTTGTTTGGTTGCTGTAGGTCAAAATGTTTTCTTGTTTTATTTGTCAATTTTATTTTTATTGTTAAAATCTGGCGTTTGGCGATCGCCTGATCGCTACCACTCAAAAGTGTATAAAACCTTTTTAAAATAGACAAATTACAGAAAAAATATAAGCTAAATCACCAGATGGACTTTGAGGTTGTGTGGAGTCTGGGCAAGTATCGGTTGTTTAGCTCTGTTTTTCCTAAGCATGGTTAGTCGATATCCTTGTGTATTCAAATTTTTGAACACTGCTAAATGTATTGCTCTGAAAGGCTTTAGTAAATTAGCACAAAAAAATAATCCGTTTACTTAGACCTGCGTAAGGGTGAATAAATAAACGGATTAAATTCTCGATTTAGTCCAAAAAAGTCGGCGATCGCCAGTCCCTAGTTAGATCTAAAACAGACAGAAAAACAATATTGTCTAGTTAAAAAGAGTGTTTAGAAATTTTTGGGCACGGGATTGTCCTGTCACATCACCCTGTTGGGTAAATAGATTCAATGCGGTTTCAAGATCCTGTTTGGCCTGAATATTGTTGCCCAGCCCAGCGAGGGCGATACCACGATTGTTATAGGCGACGGCGATATTGGGATTGAGGCGGAGGATCAGATTACAGTCGGCTAAGGCTCCTTCATAATTTCCCGTGCGGACATACAAGCTTGAGCGGTTTACCAAAGCCAGAATATTGTTGGGTTCGAGGGTCAATGCTTGATTGAAGTCGTTGAGAGCCTCATTACGCAGCCCCGAATTTACAAGGATTAGCCCGCGATTGATATATGGGTCAACCCATTGAGGTGTGAGGGCGATCGCCTGGGAAAGATCGTTATAGGATGCCTGTGGTTTTCCCAGTTTATGGTTGACCGTGCCCCGCCCATAGTAGGCGGCCGGAGATTGGGCATCTAGGGCGATCGCCCGGTTAAAATCGGCTATTGCATTTTGCAGTTGACCCAGCTCCCCATGGGCAATACCACGGTTGTTAAAAGCCTCTACAAATAATGAGTTTTTGGCGATCGCCTCCGTAAATTGTTTAATCGCCTCCTCAAAATCCCCCTGTGCTAATGCCGTTAAACCCGCCTCATGGGCACTTTCCGCAGGGGTTAATTCAGGCTCAGCAGGAAGTTGTTCTGTTGGTTCGTCCGATGACGGAGCTGAATTCTCTTGCAGTGTCTGAGCTACCCATACAGGTTGAGCAATTGTTGCTGTACTACCCACCATACCTAAAACGGCGGAATAACAAGCAATAAGGGTCGCTTCCGGGGCGATCGCCAGTAATGATTTTTTCAAAGCCTTCTCTAGAACCACTGAGGTCATTACAATCTACCATCTACTGCATAGACAACTGTTGAAAGAAAACTGTTCCGCCCATCAAAAAAAATTGACCGCCACAAACAGCTCCCATGGTGATGAAACCCCTCAGGAGCACCCCAAACACCACCCGCCATCCCCAAATAATTGCACTTAAATAAACATTATTCGGTAGATATAGTCCCGTTGTCACGTACGTGCTCCTTGAATGTTGATTATAACAACTCCAGTATATATACGTAATCTCACTGGATTTACCTCGGTAAGCCATGACACCACAATTGGGGTCAAATGACTGAAACTACCCAGACAAAGTTGCTTAAATTAAATCTGCTAACAAATCCGTCACTTCACCCTGCATATTTTTCCGGTTATCGTCATAAATCATCAACGTATTGAGATCCGAGTGCCGCGAAAACTTTTGTACCTTACGTACATCCCCATTGGTTGCATCCAATGCCGCAGTAATCCCAGAATGGCGAATGCGGTGAGGTGACATCACCTTGTCAATACCTGCAAGCTTTGCCGTTTTCCGTACCAGCTGATAAATAGCTGTTCCCGTTAACCGATGACCATAGTGAGCATGATCTAACGCGATAAACAGAGGTTGAACCCGGCCTTTTTGCTTCGGACGCACTGCAATCCATTCCTCCAATGCTGTCACTGTCGCCTTCGAAAGGGTAATGTCCTGCCTTTGTGTGCCCTTGCCTTTCCCTAAAATCGCCACTTTTCGGTTTTCCATGTCTAAATCTTCTAAATTAATTTGGACAATTTCGCCGCGCCGTAAAGCATTATCCCAGAGCAATCTTAACAATGCGTAGTCTCGCTTCCCTTTGACGCTTCCTCTATCTGGTATTTGCAAGATTTGTCTATACAAATTTTGTTTTATACCTGTCGTATCTCGATAATTAACGACTTTTTCTCCTTTAATTCCATCGAGGGTAAAGGTACATTGCCCCAACTGATTTGCTAAACGCACCAAAGATTTCAACGCAGCCAGTCGGCGATTAATGGTTGCTTCTTTGAGACGGCGGCGATCGCGCAGGTCATTTTTGTAGCGTAATACGAGGGATAAAGCTTGGGTTTGATCCAGTTTTAGGAAGGCATCAACCAGTATTGGGGTTGGTTCATGGGCATCCGCTGCGAACCGAAAGAAATCGCGAATATCCTTCCTGTAGGCACGCCAGGTGTTGGGTGATTTTTGATTTTCGAGGAGTTGTGCGAGGATATCCAGCTCTTGTTCTAGAGCAGGAAACACTTCGGCTTTCGCAAGGGCGTTAGTCATAACAGTATTTATACGGACTAAATTTCCATCTTTGGGCAGAGTGTGGGCGCGCTATGAATTTGTTGTGCGACTGATTAAACTTTGGTTTCTTTCGGATATTTTGCTGAAAAAAAAGGATTAATCGGTGAGTTTAGGGTCAATTTATCCCATGGCTGTAAATACTACCAAATAAAGCTTTCCTCTCTTTAGCTTACGATAATGATAGTTTCCGTAAGCTCATTTTAATACCCCTTAAGTTCTAGGTGAGCATTAAATTGCCCTATGGGTGAGATTAATCTGCCTTTGGACTGAGCTTTTAATTAATAAGCTCAAATTATGAAACAACTACGTATTTTTGAAGAATAGTTTGTTTACATTTGTATAGTGAAAAGCGTATAGTACTTTCAACAGGCATAGGAAAGCTTCTATGCAACGTGGATTTTGTATTTGGCGTGACTGTAACAACAGAGAACGTTTTCAATAGAAATGCACTGCAACTCGGTTTTCTCGCTTATCGAGTCTGCAGATTGTCTCTTCGTTCAGCCACGCCAAGTATTTTTTTTGGTCATGTATATCAGCTCTGATATATAGCTAGTGCAAAATCCTGCGATCGCCAAGAAAATCACTTGAGATTTTTTGTGGTTTTAAAACATCCAAATTCTTTTCTGAGGAAATGAATATGTATCACCAGGTTGCTGTTTTCGTAATCGTTTATTTTAGTTTGATGATTTTGCTTTATTGCCTGAAATCTATACTCCTGAAGGATTACATTGAAGACGCCGATCTAAGTGTTGGCGATCGCCCCTAATCTACCCTCAAGAGATTTTTTTTCTGAATTTCCATAAATAACTAAAAAATAAAGCCATGCATTCTCCAAATGCATAAAACCAAACATCTAGGAGCTAAGGTTACTTACCCTTTACTAGCGTCCTAGCCCCTAAGTTTTGATTCGAGAGGAATTACACCGTGGATTTTTTATCCGATTTTTTCACGCTCTTCCTAGGGAAGTTGCAGTCTCCAACGCTCGGCTTTCTAATCGGTGGTATGGTCGTTGCCGCTGTTAATAGTCGTTTATCAATTCCCGATGCAGTCTATAAATTCATCGTATTTATGCTGCTCATTAAAGTTGGTCTAAGCGGTGGTATCGCCATCCGCAACGCCAACCTAGTTGAGATGCTATTACCAGCATTATTTGCCATGGTAATGGGTATCTTGATTGTATTTATTGGCCGCTTGACCCTTGCCAATTTACCGGGCGTTAGGACAGTTGATGGCATTGCGACCGCCGGTTTATTTGGTGCAGTGAGTGGCTCTACCCTTGCCGCCGCCCTAACACTACTAGAAACCGAAGGCATAGAGTACGAAGCTTGGGCAGCAGCACTTTATCCCTTTATGGATATTCCTGCCCTCGTCACAGCAATTGTTTTAGCCAGTATTTATGTCAGCAAAAAGCGCGAGAAAGCTGTTCATGAAGAAGCAGTAAACAAACAACCCGTTGCAGCAGGCGACTACCCCAGCAGCAGGCAGGAGTATCTCAGCGGTCAAAGCGGAACCAAGAGCAAGCGAGTCGAAATCTGGCCGATTGTCAAAGAGAGTCTTCAAGGATCTGCTTTATCTGCACTACTACTTGGCCTTGGCTTAGGATTACTGACCCGCCCTGAAAGAGTATATGAGAGCTTCTTTGATCCCGGTTTCCGTGGCCTGCTTTCAATCCTCATGCTAGTGATGGGTATGGAAGCTTGGGCGAGACTTGGTGAACTCCGTAAAGTCGGTCAATGGTATGCTCTATACGCGATTGTTGCACCACTCATACATGGTCTCCTTGCCTTTGGTCTTGGCATGGTTGCTCACTATGCAACAGGCTTTAGCCTTGGCGGTGTTGTTATCCTAGCGACTATTGCCGCTTCTAGTTCTGATATCTCTGGACCTCCCACCCTAAGGGCAGGTATTCCTTCCGCTAACCCCTCTGCTTATATTGGTTCGTCCACCGCTGTGGGTACACCTGTTGCCCTTGCAATCGGTATTCCCCTCTTCATCGGACTTGCCCAAGCGCTTGCAAATGGCGGAGTCTAAAAAAGTAAAAGTGTCGTCAGCCGTTTCTCTTCTGAATCGGCTACCACACAAACTTATTTTTGTTCTAAATTGTTATTTTGTTTACGAATACACATCTTGAGAGGTAATAAATATGCCCAAGCAAGCATGCATGCTCGTTATTATCACCGAAAAGTTGCTGCTAAAAAAAATTGGCAAACTTATTGATAAAGCTGGAGCAAGCGGCTACACAGTGATCGAAACTGGTGGCAAAGGTAGTCGCAACGTACGCTCTTCAGGGCGACCCATTGTTGGGGATACCCAATCAAACGTCAAATTTGAGATACTCACCTCTGATCGAGAGATGGCCATCAAGATTTCTGACGCAGTCGCAGCCGAGTTTTTTGATAATTATTCTGGTCTTACTTACATCTGCGATGCAGAGGTTCTCAGTGCCCATGAGTTCTGTGGGCCAGAAGGCTGTTAACTTGAGAGTAAGATAGGTTAAAAAATTAGGATATTTCAGATTTGGATTAATTAAAGAAAATGCTTTTTGGCATTACGGGTTGTGGTTTTAGACATGATTACTAACTTTAAAAATTCAAAAACTGTTTTCTCTATTTTCTCTACAGCTATTGTGTTCATCACAAAAACCTAGAAACTTCTAATTGGTCATCTCTAGGTTTTCTACAAGTTTCCTCCATCAAGCATACCCGTCCTGACTTAAGCTATCAGGGCGGTTTTTTTTGTCAATAAAATAACGTTTAAAACACAAAAAAACGACAGATTTGGTTTCTGCCGTTTTTAATATATTGGTGCTTTGGTGGTGTAGAGTGTCAAAAATAAGTCTTAAAAAAATAGGCTAAATCCATTAGTCAACTTCCAATAGTGGAGTCACTGTTTGGTCAATGACGGGGTCAACAGAGTTGATTGTTTCTTCTGGGTAAGAAAAGCCCAATAATAATGCCGAAGAGAAGCCCAAGATACTACCGATTAGGAATATCCAGCCGTGGGATGGGTCTAGAGACCATAGTAGACGGCGATCGCCACTATATAGCTGTAGAGACCAGCCAGAGCTAACGTTTTCTTTTAATTGTACTGGTGTCTTGTTCATTAGATGGTCCTTTAATTAATATCAAAGTTAGAGAAAATACTGCTAGTCCGTACATCGGGAAACATTAGAGGAACTAAAACCAAATCTCAATCCCCCCTAAAGACAGAAAAATATTTGTAAATAAGATATTTCTAAGACTCAGATGACTGAGAACACATTTCAAAAAATACCTTTTTTCTTACGAAATATGTCATTTCTATCCTCTTCTAGGATAACTTTTTTAAAAAAGAATTAAGGATAAAAAATGATATAAATTTGAGCGCCATTTGATAAGCAGGGTTTAACCGTCGATTTAGGGGTTTCTATTAAGAAATTACCAATAAGACATTACACATGTTGAGCTGATAGAGGTTTTTTATTGTGTGGGAGTAAATCAATCACTTGGTTAAATGGCTTAGATAGACAAAATTCTATATTTCATCAGGTTAGTTTACTTGCGTCCGTCCAAAATGGGGCGATCGCCGTCTGGAGTACATTGACAAGTGCAAAGATTCTCAGAACTTTATCTTAAAAAATGGGTCTGACTAGAAAATTTAGGTTATGTATTAGATAGGATGTGGGATTTTTTTGATCTGTAGTGTGTATCGATGTGCAACACCCCGAAGGAAAACACAACAACATCTTCCCAAGTAACAAATAACTGGTCTTCAAATGACATGACGGCCATATTTGAAGCTGTCCAAGCAATTACAAGCTGTCTAAAAACTGATGCTTTTGACATGACGGCCATATTTGAAGCTGTCCAAGCAATTACAAGCTGTCTAAAAACTGATGCTTTGCTCAAGACTTTAGCTGAAATCTTCTTGACATATACTGAAGGCGATCGCTGTGCTGTTTTATTAGAAGAGACTTCAGAGCAAGGGCAACCGTCTTTGCTCATAAAGGCGATCGCCACTACGGGAAAAACAATTCTTTGTGAAACCCCCATTGAGACAGCAGAAGATTTGCCCATCAATTTTATTAATCATGCTTGGCAGGGCAAACAAAAGCAGATTTTGTCCAATGGTAGCGAGCCTGATGTTGAGCCATACCCGGCCAATTGTGCCCTATGTTTACCCCTACGCCTTAAAAATGGCGAGATTAACGGTTGGCTATACGTAGAACTAGAACGTCAGGCCAGTCAACAAGCCTTTGACCAACACAGCTTAGAACCCCTAGAACTCCTCACAACTCAAGGGGCGATCACCTTAGAAAATGCCCAACGATACGAACAGACACAAAAAGAAAACAACCATTTACAGCAGCAACTATCAGCAGCACCGCAAAAAGCCACCAACGCTAGTCCATTGTCAACCAGCAAAATCCAAGAACGACTAACCTTTTTAATTCAACAAAGTCCCATTGGCATCATTGAATGGAGTACCGACTTTAAAGTGATCGGTTGGAATCCCTCAGCCGAGCAGATTTTTGGATATGCCGCAACAGAAATGCTAGGTCACCACGCCGAACAAATCGTGCCAGAAACCGACCGTCCCCTCGTCAGAGAGATCCTGTCAAACCTGATCCAGCAGCAGGGGGGCTATTACAGCCTCAATCAAAATATCCGTAAAGATGGGGAAATTATTACCTGTGAGTGGTTTAATACACCGCTGCGGGATAACAATAATATCGCCATTGGTATTTTTTCGATGGTGCGTGATATTAGCGATCGCCAGCGAAACCAAGCCGCAATTATTCAAAAAACAGAAGCACTAGAACAGGCCCTAGCAGATCTCCAGAAAGCCCAGCTGCGTCTAGTTCAAGGCGAAAAAATGTCAGCCCTCGGAAACCTTGTTGCCGGAGTTGCCCACGAAATTAATAATCCCACCAGCTTCGTGAAGGGGAATATTTCCCATGCCCAAAATTATGTTCAAGATCTTTTTGAGCTGATCGATTTTCTCCTAGAACGTTGTCCCAATGACGATGTAGAGCTCAAAGAAAAATTAGAAGAATTAGAGCTAGACTTTATACAAGAGGATTTACCCAAACTCCTAGCATCTATGAATGTTGGCATTGATCGCATTAAAAATATTAGTAAAAGCCTAAGAAATTTTTCCCGCAAAGACCGAGATGAGAAAAGCCCTTTCAATATTCACGACGGTCTTGATAGTACCCTAATGATTCTCAAGCACCGCACTCGGAGTAATGAGGGACGACCCGAAATACAGATTACAAAAACCTATGGAGAACTCCCAAAAATCCGCTGTTTTCCGGGACAACTAAACCAGGTTTTCATGAATCTTTTCGCCAACTCAATTGATGCCTTTGATGAAATCAACCAAGGCAAATCTTTTCAAGAAATAGAAGCTAACCCAAATCATATTTCTATTACGACAACTTTATTGGCCGATTACATCACCATTACGATTCAAGATAATGCCGGTGGGATGACACCTGAAACCCTAAAACGCATCTTTGAACAGGGATTCACGACAAAAGAAGTCGGCAAAGGTACAGGACTAGGCTTGGCGATCGCCCACCAAATCATCACAGAAAAACACCATGGCAAAATCACCTGTAACGCTGTTTTCGGGGAAGGCACAACCTTCATCCTTGAGTTACCTATTGCAGCTTAAAACTGAAATTTTATACGGAAATCTTGGACTAAAATCTGGCCTAGAGGAATTCTTGTAAAGAGGATTAGGACTTCCGCAGGTTGCATCGAGTTAGTTTGTGACATGAACTACGTCTATGAAGGAAGCTGACTTGGCGATCGCCCCAATGGTTACAAAAATCATGAGGGAAAAACCACAATATTGCGTTGATAGTCCGCTGCCAATACCGTAAGACTAGACTGGGCTTCGAGATTATCCACTTCCGCATAGCTCCCATAGCCGTAGTCAATTAATAGATCTTTTAACTGCTCGATTTTCACCCCAGAAGCCTGGAGCGTGCCGGGGTTTATCTCTAGGAAAATGGTGGGTTGGAGTTGCCGTATCGTTTGCTCCGCCCCCTTGAGGAAAAAGTACTCGCTCCCCTCAATATCCAGTTTCATCAATCCCCTTGGCTTAAAGTCATCGGCACAAATCAAGTCATCAAAAGGCTTTAGGGTAACTGTCAGTTTTTGAAAATCATGGGTAGCAGAATGACCGGCGAAGACCCCCGCCGAACCAGACGAATCCACCGGAATCATAAACTCAATCTCTCCATGGCGATCGCCGAGAGCTACTTGGTGTACTTGAAAATTACAGGTTAAATTTGCCGCCAGAGATTTTTTTACGAGTGTTGCTAATCTGGGCTGCGCTTCTACCGCAAGGATTTTGCCAGAATCTCCTAAGACCTGTCCTGCAAGGATGGAAAAACTACCGTGATTGGCTCCAATATCAAAAAAACTATCCCCTTCCTTTAAAAGTCGCCTGATTATTTTTTTATCATTTTCTTCGCAGGTCAATTCGTTAATTACTTGAAAGAACCGGGGATCTTCTAAATTTACAAATACTTTACAGGTCGGCAATTGAATCTGAATTTCCTTTGGCGAATCTTTTAATCGGTAGCGGTTGATTAAATTCTGAAAAGACTGGCTACCATTTTCTATTTTTAGATTATTATTTTTCTCGAAATAATTGTTACATTGAAGCGCAAAATCTTGGTAATGAATTGGCAATTGTTTCACTAATTTTTCCTGTTTCAACCAAGCTAAAATGTCCCGTGAAAAAATCCAGCTCCCCGGAGTGTGATTGTCTGAAGCCATAGGTGTTATTGTCGTCTAATCTAAGAAATGTAATGCAATTAAAAAACGAGTAAGGGTAGTAGTGGGGTGAGGGCAGCTTATTCTCCGAGGCGATCGCCCAGTTCAAGGCGTTGACCATTGACAAAGTCCCAGCCGGACTGAGCTTTTTTGCCGGAAGGCTGCACTTGCTTGAGCAGGATGTGACCATCGCCTGTTTGAACAATGGCTCCGAGCTTTTTGGCGATCGCCACCACTTCTCCTGTTTGCCCCGCTGGAATATCGAGAGTTTTCAGGGCGTTTAATTTGTCTGGGTACTGCTCGAAATATTCTGGCTTAATCGGTACAGTTTCAAGTACTTTCAGTTTTTGACCGCGAAAAGTGGAGACGCAACCGGGATAAAATCCCCGCACTTTGTTATGGAGGGCGATCGCCGATTGAGTCCAATCGAGAATAAAATCTTCTTTTTGAATTAACGGCGCATAGGTTGCCGCGTCGTGATTTTGGGGCGTGGGCATCACCATATCGCCGGGTAATGCTAGCAATGTTTTGACCATTAAATCTGCCCCAGATGTCGCTAATTCCACTGCCAAATCATGGGCATTCATCCAAAGATTGATAGGCGTTACAGACTTTAGAAGCATTGCACCAGTATCCATGCCTTCATCCATCAGCATTGTGGTCATACCCGTTTCCGGTTCGCCATTGACAATGCTCCACTGGATCGGCGCAGCTCCTCGATATTTTGGCAACAGAGAACCGTGACCATTCACACAGCCATAGCGGGGCATATCAAGGATTTGCTTCGATAAAATCTGCCCGTAAGCAACCACCGCAAAAACATCAGCCCCCAACGCTTCAAGCTCCGCCAAAGTTTCAGAGGATTTTTTAATACGTTTCGGTTGCCATACTTGCAAATTGTGGGCGATCGCCACTTTTTTTATCGCCGAAGGAATCAACTTACTGCCCCTACCCCGCCGCTTATCCGGTTGCGTTACCACCCCCAGCACTTCAAACTCCGGGTGTTCCAGCAAACGTTCGAGGTAAGGCACAGCAAATTGCGGCGTGCCAAAGAAAACAACTTTTAGCATCAGGGCAGATTTCTAAGATTCGGCTTTTTACTCTACAGCAAAATCACAGGATTCCTAAGCGCCAACCGATTCCTTAGCGGCATACAGAACCTCTAGGGAAATCTCGTTAAAGCCTCGCTCCCGAGCAAATTTTTCCGTATTGCGTTTCACTTTACCCCGCACGAAACCCGGAATTTTATTGAGTTGCCCTTGCGCTTCCGTCGTCCAGCTCAGATCACCATCGGCAGACATCGTTTGGGTAATCACCTCTTTTGTATCGTGACCACCAAAGATTTCTAATAAATGATCTTCCATGCCCAAAGTGAAGGAGTTGTAGACTAAATCCGCAATTTGATTGGTGCCTTCATAACCCAAGAATGGACGATAGCCTACGGGGAAATTCTGGATGTGAATGGGCGCAGCTATCACACCGCAGGGAATATTGAGGCGTTTACCCACATGGCGTTCCATCTGTGTCCCAAAAATTGCCGCTGGCTCTAATCGGGCGATCGCATCAGCAATTTCCCCGTGATCTTCACTAATGAGAATGTCATCACAATAATCTTTGACTTCCTCGCGGAACCATTCGGCATCGTACTTACAGTAAGTTCCTGCTAGAACCACATGGATACCCATTTCCCGTGTCAAAATTTTGGTCATGGCAGCAGCGTGGGTATTATCACCAAACACAACGGCTTTTTTCCCAGTTAGATTTTGACAATCAATGGAACGACTAAACCATGCGGCCTGAGAGACATAGAGCGTTTGGTCATCGATGAACTTTTCATAATTAATTGCTATACCCCGATCATTGAGTACCCGCTGAATCCGACGAATACAATTGGCTGTTTCCACCACACCCATTGGCGCAATATCGACATAGGGCATCCCAAATTCTTTCTCTAAATACTGGGCAGTACCATGACCCAATTCACGATAGGGAATGAAGTTAAACCAAGCCTTTGGCAACTTTTTCAAATCATGGACGGACGCCTTATCGGGAATCACAAGATTTACCTCAATCCCCAAATCTGCCATCAATTTTCTCAGTTCACGAATGTCATGGTTGTTGTGAAAACCGAGGGTAGAAATCCCGATAATATTGACAGAAGGATTGGCTGTTTTTTCGATATCTAAATCGTCTTTCTTTCGTGCTTTATTGATGTAATATTCAACGATTTGCTGCAACGTACGATCAGCCGCCTGTAGCTCATTGACTCGATAGTGATTTACATCAGCGAGGATGACATCTCCCTTGGCATCAAGCTGAGCGCGGGACACAAAATTTTCGAGGTCTTCTTGCAAAATACTTGAAGTACAAGTGGGTGTTAGAACAATAAGATCTGGATGCTCTTCTTTATCCTTGCGAACAATATTATCAACGACCTTTTCCTGAGAACCCCGCGCCAAAACATTGCGGTCAACAATACTGGCCGTCACAGGTGTAAAGTCACGCTCTCGCTCCAACATGGAACGCATGACATTAAAGTAATCATCTCCTAATGGCGCATGCATGATTGCGTGGACATTTTTAAAAGAACTGGCAATTCGTAGCGTGCCGATATGAGCAGGACCAGCATACATCCAATAGGCGAGCTTCATAGGTATCTATACTCTCTTTTTTGCAATAGCTTTTTTCTATTGCTGGCATTCTCCCAAACAAAAACTGTCTCCCTACAGCTCAACAATAAAAGTAAACATTCTCCTAGATTTGCTAGGTATTTAGGCTTGTTTTTAGACAAAAAGCTATTACAAAAAGATAAGTTTAATCATGTTTATACATCAATAAACAAATTAAGAAGGTGCTATTAAGTTATTGGGTTTAATTTATCGATTTTGTCGTTGGGCTTCGTAAAGTAAAAGTGCGCAGGCGATCGCCGCATTGAGAGATTCCACCCCCTTTACCATGGGAATAGTGACTTGTTCGTCGGCTAAAGCGGCAATTTCTGGCGATAAACCCGCCCCTTCGTTGCCTAGCAAAATTAAACTTGGACGCGTCCAATCCACATCCCAAAATGTTTTAGTGGCGTTGGGTAGCGTGGCGATCGCCTGTACTCCTTGCTGTCGATAAGCCTTAATTTGACCAGCAAAATTATCACAAACAATCGTTGGTGTTTGAAACCATGCTCCCACCGATGCACGTAAAACTTTTGGATTCTCTGGATTGACGCTATCCCCACTGAGTAGTAGAGCATCCACTGACGTAGCCGCCGCCGTCCGAATAATCGTGCCTAAATTCCCGGGATCTTGTAACCGCTCAATGGCAATCCCCAACT
Source organism: [Limnothrix rosea] IAM M-220 (assembly GCF_001904615.1). NCBI lineage: Bacteria > Bacillati > Cyanobacteriota > Cyanophyceae > Chroococcales > Geminocystaceae > Picosynechococcus > [Limnothrix rosea] IAM M-220. The sequence continues at coordinate 6,538 of NZ_MRBY01000039.1, read as the reverse complement.
GTAATTTCTTTGGTAACTGTCGTTGCACTAATGTGCTATCTAAACTCGCAACAATGCCGTCAGGATTAACCGTTGTCGCTACCTTCTGCAAAACTTCCGGTGAAACAAGTTCTAGGCGATCGCCCCTTAACTTTCTATATAAATCGGGATATCTCTCAACCCAAGTTTCCGTAAAAAGTACCGTTCTAAAGTCAAGATTTTTGGCGATCGCCGCCTCAACAAGATTTGTGCCCTCTAAAAGACAAAGACCCCGTAATCGCCTTTCACGACTCTTCTGTAACTTACGAAAGTCCTTAATGAGAGGATTTTGTAAACTCGTTAGCATTTTTATTGAAATTTTTACCGTACGATACACCAGAAGCAATTCAACTTGCGGCCATCATCGTAACCCTTAAGCCCAGCCCAATACAGGAGCTAACCATACTTTATGCGGAACGCGAGACTTGAACTCGCACAGGATAAATTCCCACTAGAATCTGAATCTAGCGCGTCTACCAATTCCGCCAGTCCCGCAGGCGCGAATCTAAATCACACAATCATTAATTATGTTTTGCTTTTTTTGAAACGTCAAGGCTATTCGCAAAAGATGATTGATTTCCTGAATACCCATTCAGAACAGTGAACAAAAAAATCGATGATCTAAATCATACTGATCACACTTATTCATGTAGAATCAAGACGAAATTTTGACAAATTTCCCCATTTCCCCAAAATCCATGGTGGAGGATCGACCCATTAACACTTCTGCTCCCGTCAGCACACCAACCGAAGCACCTGAGAAATCTGCAACAGTTCTCAAAATTACAGGTGGACATTCCCTCAGTGGCGAAGTTCGTATCAGTGGCGCTAAAAATTCTGCCCTCGCCATTATGGCTGGCACACTACTCTGTAGCGATGAATGTCGCCTAACGAATATCCCAGACCTCGCAGATATCAAACGCATGAGTGATGTGATCCGAGCCCTAGGCGTTGGCATCACAGCAAGTCCCCAAGCCATTGACTTCGACACAAGGCATCTGAGCACCTCTGAAGCCCCCTATGAGCTTGTTTCAAAACTACGGGCAAGTTTCTTTATCATCGGCCCCCTCCTCGCCCGCATGGGTGAAGCCCAGGTTCCCCTACCCGGTGGCTGCGCCATTGGTGCTCGTCCTGTAGATCTCCATGTGCGTGGCCTACGGGCAATGGGCGCGGAAGTGATGATTGAGCATGGTGTTGTGCATGCTACTGTTCGAGGCAGCCGCCGCAAGCTTCAGGGTGCAAAAATTTATTTGGATTATCCCAGTGTCGGGGCCACCGAAACTTTAATGATGGCGGCGACCCTTGCTGAGGGACAAACCATTATCGAAAATGCAGCGCAGGAACCAGAGGTTGTTGATCTCGCTAATTTCTGTCGCTCCATGGGCGCGACGATTATGGGGGATGGTAGTAATAAAATTATTATTCAAGGTTGCGATCGCCTCCACAGCACGGACTACCCGATTATTCCCGACCGCATTGAAGCAGGCACATTCCTCGTTGCCGGTGCCATCACTCAATCCGCTTTTAGTATTTTCCCCGTCGTTCCAGATCACTTACTTCCGGTCATTGCCAAGCTTGAGGAAACAGGCACAAAGGTAATCGCAGAAAGCCCTGATCGTTTGAGACTCCAACCCCAAGGTCTGCGGGCAACGGATATCGAAACCCTTCCCTATCCCGGTTTTCCCACAGATATGCAGGCACAATTTATGGCGCTGCTTACCCTATGTGAAGGGAGTAGTGTGGTGACGGAGACTGTTTTTGAAAACCGCATGCACCACGTCGCTGAGCTCAGTCGCATGGGCGCAGCCATTAAGCTCAAAGGCAATAACGCAATTATCAACGGCGTACCTTTCCTCTCTGGTGCGCCAGTGATGGCAACCGATCTCCGAGCATCTGCGGCTCTAGTACTTGCAGGTCTCGCGGCTGAAGGCACAACGATCATGCATGGTATTCACCATATGGATCGCGGTTATGACGATTTAGAAGGTAAATTCAAAGCGTTAGGTGCAAAGATCGAGCGTTTGACAACGGTTGAAGCTGAATAATCTTGCAGCTGTTTAAAGGATAAAAATTACAATTTGACTTTTTTAAAGCTATCGAAATTTTCTTCGGTGGCTTTTTTTTGATCAATGATCAAACAAATTCAAAGGAAGGAAATCAGATAAGATGTCGCGTCAGATAATGATTGGGGTAATGGGAGCAGGTAGTGGTGCAACTTCAGAAAATATTGAGGATGCGCAAAAATTAGGGCGGGCGATCGCCCGACAGGGTTGGGTGACATTAACAGGCGGTAGACCTGCGGGAGTAATGGAAGCTGCAAATCGAGGCGCAAAACAAGCTGGAGGGATGACAGTTGGAATTTTACCGGGAGGCGATCGCGCCGCTGCTTCAGAATTTGTAGATGTAGTCATTTGCACAGACCTTGGCAATGCCCGCAATAATATTAATGTTCTGAGTTCGGATGTGGTGGTTGCCGTTGGCATGGGTATGGGAACAGCTTCAGAAGTCGCCCTCGCGATCAAAAATTCGCGCCCTGTGATCCTGCTTAAACCCGATATTGAGACCAAAAATTTCTTTCGTAAATTTGCCCCCCATCAATTTGCGATCGCCCAGACTATCGATGCGGCGATCGCCATCATTAAAACCCACCTAACATAAGCAAAGCTGAGGCCTGCAGAAAGGCAGACTTATTTTCTGTCCCAACATTGCCAGAACAGAATTAGGGTACACTTTTAACGCAGTCAAGCCAGACAGGAAAAAAAAGCATTGGGCATTGAACTCCGTAGCTACGTCTACATCGATAGCCTACAACCCCAACACGCCTCTTATATCGGAACTGTGGCCCTAGGTTTTTTGCCCTTGCCGGGAGATTCTTCCCTCTGGATCGAAATATCACCAGGCATCGAAATTAATCGCATTACCGATGTGGCTCTCAAAGCCACCTCCGTTAGACCGGGGGTTCAATTTGTCGAACGTCTTTACGGCTTACTCGAAATCCACTCAAAAAAACAGGGGGACACACGCACAGCAGGAAAAGCAATTTTAGATTCTTTAGGAGCCACTGAGCGGGATTGCTTAAAACCCAAGGTAGTGTCCAGTCAGATCATTCGCAATATTGACCCGCACCAGGCACAACTGATTAATCGCAATCGCCGTGGCCAAATGCTGCTTGCGGGTCAGACCCTTTATGTGCTAGAGGTACAGCCAGCTGCCTATGCCGCCTTAGCTGCCAACGAAGCGGAAAAATATGCGCAAATTAATATCTTACAGGTGACAGCAGTGGGTAGTTTTGGACGGGTTTACCTCGGTGGTGAGGAGCGTGATATCCTTGCGGGATCACGGGCAGCCTTAGCGGCGTTGGAGAGTTTGCCGGGACGGGCGAGCTTAGATCTACGGAAAGAGTAAAGGTATAGACAAAGACTGATCGGTAGGGGGACAGACAGATTAGGACATGGGGCAAGAAGATTATCGCGGCGCGTTACATATTCTGAAGCAAGGTACGCTGAAGTGGCATCAATGGCGACGGTCTAATCCGGCGATCGCCCCCGACTTAAGTGCGCAAAACTTAAGCCATCTCAATCTCCGTGGCGTTGACCTGAGCCATTGCAATATTAGTCAAGCCCGACTCAGCTATTCACGTCTTATCGCAGCGAACTTAAAAGAAGCAAACCTCAGCACGATCCAAGGAGACCATCTGCAGCTCCAAGAAGCAAATCTGCAACAGGTGAATTTAAGTAATGCAGATTTATCCCAGGGAAACTTCAGTGGTGCAAATTTACAAGAAGCCTACTGTATCGGCAGTGATTTTCGCCAAAGTCTCCTAAAAAATGCCAATTTACAAAATGCCAACTTAATCGGGACAAACCTACGCCAGTGCGATCTGTTCGGTGCGAATTTAACCGCAGCGCGTCTCAACCGTAGCAATCTCAGCGACACTTGTCTCCTTAAAACGAGTTTAAATGAGGCAGATCTCAGTCGCGCCAATTTATTTGAAGCAGAAATTGCCACAGGGCAACTGTATAAAGCAAACCTTGCTGGTGCCGATCTGACTCGCACCCATCTCCACAACAGTTATTTATTTGGCGCAAATTTCCAAGCCGCAACCCTCAGACAGACAGATCTACGGTGGGCGATCGCCACCTATGGCAACTTTGCCGGAGCCGATCTCGCTGGTGCGAATCTACGGGGTGCCGATCTACGCTACACAAACTTTGTCGGCGCAAATTTACAGGGCGCAAACCTCCGGGGCTGCCACCTAAACTTTGCCAATTTAGAGCAATGTAATTTACTCGGCGCAAACCTCGACGAAACCCAACTCGGTCAAGTCAATCTCCGCCGTGCCACCATGCCAAATGGTATTGTTCGCTATTAATCACCTTGAATAATATTCTTCTCACTCCGAGGCTAAACCACATTGCTAAAATCACTCGTCCTTAAAAAAATTACCGAGAAGATAGAGGACGAGTAGACAATTTTCTTTTAAGATTGGAGTCAGCTAAACCTTTACCACTATGGCAACCAAACCGGATACCTTCGGCGAAGACCGTATTAAGCAATTAAAGCTCTACCTATATTTGTTGCCAGTTATTGGTTTCTTCCCAGCCCTATGGCAGCTTTATCGCCGCCAAGGCGATCGCCGGGAACAACAGATTAGCCGCCTAGCCGTTATCCTAATGCTCGGTTGGTTGCTCACTTATCTCGGATTGGGTTGGGGAGCCGATCATCTTTCCGGTACGACAGCCTTTCGAGTCATGTTTTTCAACAGTTTATGGACATCGGGCTATTTTCTAAGCTGTCTGTTTTTGATGGTGCGTGTTTGGCAAAAGGCCGAAAAACCCACCATTTCCGGTATAGATCGCCTTGCCAATGATTTAGAACGCAAATACTTTTCCTAAGTTGCAAATTACCAAAAAGGGAACCTCTGGTTTAGCATAGCTATCAAAGTACCCAACCCTCCTAGTTATTTTGGTCTTTCCGGTGTGAGAAAACCTGTGCCTGCAAAACATTCATCCCCTTCCCCACAGAAGAGTCGCAAACTAAAAACCACCGGGACGAGAAATCAACGTCTCACCAAGCCCAGTTCAAAAGGCAAAAAGCGTAAGCCGAAAAAAAAGCCTTTACTGTTTTGGCATTGGGTAATGATTTGGTGCGGTTTAACGGGAGTTTCTATCGCTTCAGCAACGGCCGGTGCACTATTAGCTGTCTCCCTTTCTTCAACACCGCTGCGCCAAACACCCATGGCTCCAGAAGAACTCACGGTCTTTTCCCAAGATGAGGCGATCGCCTCCCAGAGTTTACGCCTCCCAGAATTGACTCGCCCCGTGAACATCATGCTTTTGGGCACCAAAGTTTTAACCTCCGATGTCGATGACCCAAACCAGCCAGACCTCGGCTACCATGCCCTAGTCAACTCCTTTGAAGGATTATCCGACACAATGCTTGTGGTGCGCTTTAATCCCGAAGACCAACGCATGTCAGTCCTGTCTATCCCCCGGGATACCCAAGCCAATATCGAAGGCTACGGTGTCGGCAAAATCAACCACGCCAACTCCTACGGCGGCGCTGTTCTGGCCGCAAAAAGTATTAGCAACCTCCTTGGCGGCATTGAATTAGACCGTTATATTCGGGTCAATGTCCAAGGTATTGAAAAATTGATTGATGCCCTAGGCGGTGTCACAGTATATGTCCCCAAAGACATGAAATATACCGACCATAGTCAGCACCTTTATATTGACCTCAAAGAAGGGGAACAGGTGCTAAACGGCGAAAAAGCCCTACAGTTTTTACGGTTTCGCTACGATGGCTACGGCGATATTGGCCGGGTGCAACGCCAGCAAACATTAATTCGGGCAGTTTTAGAGCAAGCATTAACACCGGGAAATCTGGTTAAGTTGCCGAAGATTTTGTCCATTGTCCAGTCCCATATTGATACCAACCTCAGCGTGCAAGAACTCATTGCCCTTGCGGGTTTTGCCTCCCAAGTCAATCGTAGCGACATGCAAATGGTGATGTTACCCGGAGAATTTAGTGGTGATGGTAAAAATGGCAATACAAGTTTTTGGTTACCCCACCACCGTCGTATTAGTGATGTAATGGCACAACATTTTGATGTGGGAGATTTAGATGAAGTTGCCGTGACAACTCCCAGTCGAGTCCGTATTGCCATTCAAGACAGCACAGGTGATGCCAATGCCGTGCGATCGCTGCTTCAGTATCTAAGCTCCATGGGCTATGAACGGGTAACCATTGCCAGTGACTGGTCAGAACCGTTGCAAAGTACTCGCATTATTGCCCAGGGCGGTGATGATCTAATGGCGGCGGAAATGCGGTCAAACTTGGGATTTGGAGAAATTCGTGTTGAAAGTACGGGGGTGCTCTCAACGGATATTACGATTCAGCTCGGCGAGGATTGGCTCCTGATGTCCGATACCCTTAAAAAGAATCCTACTGAGACTGTTGCTAATTAACGTCAGTTATGGATAAGAATGTAGCCAAAATTCTTTAGAGAAAAGGAGACACG
>NZ_MRBY01000038.1 GCF_001904615.1 [Limnothrix rosea] IAM M-220 | reverse complement strand
TGTCTCATTTGTTGGCATTTTCCTACCAACGCTGCATAGTCAATCCCGGAGAGCCTAGTGATCGCCGTTATCGCCAGCCTATGGCAGATATTCACTAAAGCCGGTAAACCCGGCTGGGCTGCTTTGATACCTATTTACAATGTGTACGTCATGCTGCAAATCGTCGAAAAGCCCGCATGGTGGCTGGTGCTCTTTATTGTGCCCATTGTCAATATTGTCATGATCGTATTGCTACCATTCTGGCTAGCAGATAAATTCGGGAAAGGCCTCGGTTATGGCTTTGGGTTACTATTGTTACCCTACATTTTTTATCCGGTGCTGGGCTTTGGTGATGCCCGTTACCGAGGTACGCTGACAGACGGTAATTATTAGAAAGACTAGAAAGACCCCACTTAAACTGGGGTTCACTAAATTGGCTTCAAATAAACTCTTGAAGTTAACCCCATAAAAAAGCCCCTGCGCGATCATTCGTTCAGGGGCTTTTGGGTTTTGTAGAGTCATTTCAAAACAACTATGAAACAACTAAAAATACAAGTCCCCTTTTTCAAGGGGGATTTAGGGGGAGCGAATGTCTTGAACTCAACGAAAAAGACTATATATCCCTTTCGAATAAGAACTGATGCTTCCTTGGTAGGAGTCAGTTGTCCGTAAGTTGCGAAATCTATAGAAATCCCTTCTCCAAGGAAGGAAATGGATGACTTTAGAATTTATGCGCAAGAACCATAGCTCCGTTGAGCACGGGAGAAATGATACCTAAAACTGAGGGATGACCCTGAGTGTTGCTCTGTTTGCTCTGAGTTCTTTAGCTAGGGACAACGAGTTTATCAGCGCCTTTCACGATTTTTGCGGAGATGATTTTGTCCTGTTTTGTGAGTGCTTCAAGAACGTCTTTCCCTTCTGTGGTGTAGCCAAATACGGAGTAACGACCATCCATTAAGTTAAAGCCGGGAGGGGACAGCTCTGTATCGAACTTAAAGAAAAAGACCTGGGAAGAACCGCCATTAACGTCTTCTGTGGGGCGAGCTAGTGCTAATGCACCGTAGGCATTAAAGGGAAGATTGATTTCGGGGAGATAGATGCCTAGATCTTCGAGGGTAAAACCATAGGTTGCTTCGGTGTCGCCAGTTTGCATGATCTCCATGGGGATGGCGCGATATTCGTTAGTTTTGGGATCGATAAAGCCGACTTCGGGGCCGACGGGATCGCCTGTTTGGAGGATGTAGAGGTCTTCGGCACGGGTAAAGGGTAGACCGTCGTAGAAGCCGCGTTGGACGAGATCGGCAAAGTTGCCGGCGTTAATGGGGGCATTGTAGCCGTCAAGCACAATGGTGAGATTGCCTTGGGTTGTTTCCATTTCGACGGTGGCGCGACCGAGTAAGCGGGGGAGGTTGTCGTATTCGGCGGGAATGGTGATGGGATATTCGGCAATCATGTTTTCTTCGATGATGCCGACATCGTTCAGGATTTTACGACGCTTTGCCCAGATTGTTTCGCGGTCTTTTTCTTTGACGGCTTCGCGAATGACTTCAATGTCTTGCTCAATTTCGGTGAGGAGTGCTTCTGCTTCGGGGCGGAAGTCGGTAACTACGTCGGCGAGGATTGTATCTTTCCCGACGGTGAGTACACGGCTTGCTTTTTTTGCTGCGGAGGAGATGGGTCCCCAACGTTTAGCACGGAGATCTTTGTTGATGAATTCCATGCTGTCTTGCAGACGGCGAATTTGCTTGTTGTCGACGGGCAAGGCGTAGCGCAATATTGCTTCTGGGTCTGTGATTGCGTCTCCTTGGGCAAGGGCTGCAATGGTAAAGGTTTGACCCGGTAGTGCCCAGGTGTTTTGGGGGCTACTGAAACAGAGGGCGATCGCCAGCGCAACGGCGCATAAATAGTGAAATGGTTTGGTCATGGTGCTTGGAAAATATGGTTTCGTTTTGCGGCAGTCTTCTGATATATTCTTCGTTTCGCTCAGGGCTTGTCAATAAATTGTGATAAGTGGTGGTGTGATATGGCTGGATGAGGGGGCGATCGCCCGATCTTTTTGTGGTGAATTTTCAGACAAAAATGACTAGGCTTCTGGTCATGGATAAATTTTCTAGATAAAGACACCTATCACATAATTTTCATCAATACTTCATCATGATCGTTGATTTATCGGCAGAAATGAGGGGTCATTTCTTGGTAAAGCAGGCAAAATAGAGATGAGGTAAAAGTATTCAGTGCGTCACGATATTATCTGGGTTTTCTCTTAAGGAATAAGAAAAATGCGTATTAAATTTCTGAGTACAGACAACACGATTAAATTAGTGGTTTTCTTGGCCATTATGTTTGTTCTTGTGGGTGATATTTTTCTGCCAGAACCTCTAAAGAGTGCCAGCAAAAATACAAAGTCTGCGATTAACTCTGTGATTATTGGGGTTTTGCCATCTGAAAGGTTTGATGATCCCCATGAGCGTACTGAGAAAGCTGTGGAAGAGCTGGAGCAGAGAAATTAGGTAACGTGAGTTTTGCTTCAGCATACTCGGAAGTACGACGCGGTGAATGGGAGAGCGAGAGAGCGAGAGATGTTTCTATGCAAACAATCCTACTAACCTGAGTTTGGTTTAAGAAGGGTCTGGAATGACGACACAGCGAAAGGGAGAGCGAGAGATGGGGCGATTTTTCATTCAAACAATTGCAGCGGTCAAAAAAATACAAGTTTGAATGTTTTACACCCTCCCCGCGTCTCTCATTCCCCGTGTCTCCGTATCTCCGTATCTCCCTTTTTCTAAGGTATGCATGCTCAATCTTTAACCCGAACTGACATTACTAGCTTTCAAAAAATGCAAATTTTCGTTGCTTCTCCGTGTCTTTCCCTCTCCGTGTCTACTTTTCTCTAAGGAATTTTGGCTACATGCTTATCCATAACTGACGTTGGGTACTGACTCAAACTGACTTAATGTTGCTGATGGAACCGATTTTGATGAGGCTAGTTTAATGGCGGGAGGCGATCGCCTGTAGTCTTTACCCTTTTTTATCTTTACGGCGGACAGAAATAACATTTTGATTCCGTTTCACTTCAAAGAGATCGATCGCCTCAAATAAACTACTGAGTTTGTCATAGCCATAGTTACGGGCATCAAAGGATGCTTGGTTTTTGATGTGGCCGCCCACTAAACCGAGTTTTGCCCAGCCGTCTTCGTCTTGGGTATTGGCGATCGCCCCGCGCAATAAATTCATTAACTTTGTATCTTGTTTTAAAGCGTGACCAGATTTCGGTTGGCGGGTCTTATTTTGAGAGTCTTCTTCGTTGGGTTGATTAAGATTTTCGAGATACAAAAAAGTCGAACAAGCCGAGACAAAAGGCGAGGGCGTTTTCTTTTCGCCAAAGCCATAAACCTTTAAACCATTGGTCAAAATGCGCATTACCAAGGGCGTAAAGTCACAGTCGCTAGAGATGATGGCAAAAGCGTCTAAATTCTGCGTATAAAGCAAATCCATCGCGTCAATAATGAGCGCCGCATCTGTGGCATTTTTGCCCTTCGTGTAATCAAACTGCTGGATGGGCTGAATCGCATAGTCATGTAAACATTCTTCCCAAGGTCTGATGCTCGGATTTTTCCAATTACCATAGGCGCGCCGAATATTGGCCACCCCATACTTTGCAACTTCAGCAAGGATAACGTCGATTTTTGAAGCGGGAGCATTGTCCGCATCAATTAGGAGAGCAATGCGGGATTCTGCTTTAGGCATTGGCAGTATGAAAGCTTTTGTCGCAATAAAAAAGGTGAGGTCTGATGTGTCCCCCACCCTTTTGTTTTAGCTTATGTTTGTCTAACTGAGTGTTTCGATCAGTTGCTGTTTTGCGGTTGTGAGAGCTTCCGGTAGTTTGCTGGCATCGCGTCCCCCTGCTTGGGCAAGGTTGGGACGACCACCGCCACCACCGCCACAAAGTTTAGCAATGCCGCCGATAAATTTACCCGCTTGGAGTTTCTTGCCTTTGAAGATGCTTTCGCTAAAGGCAGCGACCAGAGAAACTTTTCCTTCTGCCGGAGTCGAAGCCAAAACTACCGCTGCATCACCGAGTTTTTGTTGGAGACGTTCTGCTGCCGTTTGTAGGGCTTTGGCATCAAGGTTACCCATATTTTCAACGAGTACTTTGAACTTACCAACGGTTTCTGCTTGACTAACCAAGGCTTCGGATTTGGCGATCGCCAGTTCAGCTTTCGCTTTTTCTAATTCCTTTTGGACACCGCGCAATTCTGCCTGAATATTATCGACACGCTCGGTGATTTCTTCGGGCTGCACTTTAAATTTATCGCTGAGGGTCTTAACCACTCGATCACGTACCTTGAGGTAATCTAATACCGATGCGCCGGCGATCGCCTCAATTCTGCGGATACCAGAAGAGATACCCGTTTCAGAGACAATCTTAAAGAGACCAATTTCAGCGGTATTGTTCACGTGAGTGCCGCCACACAGCTCCATGGAAACGCCGGGGAAATCTACAACGCGAACTTCTGCGCCATATTTTTCGCCGAACATGGCCACTGCACCTTTGGCCTTCGCATCGGCGATCGCCATGGTTTCCACTTGAGCATCATGGGCTTCGGAAATCCATGTATTAATTTGGTCTTCGATTTGCACGAGCTCGTCGGCAGTAATTGCCCGGGGACAATTAAAATCAAAACGCAAACGGTCAAAATCTACGAGCGAACCCGCTTGGGAAATAGAGTCGTCGACAAGATTTTTGAGAGCTGCCTGCAATAAATGCGTTGCGGTGTGATTCGCCTGAGCACGACGACGGCAAGCCCGATCAATGGTTGCGTTTACAGTATCGCCAATCGTTAGAGTACCGCGCTCAATTTTGCCGTAGTGGACAAAAAAGCCCGATTCTTTTTGCACATCATTGATGCGAACAACAAGATTGTCTCCCGAAAAATAGCCGCGATCGCCAATTTGACCACCAGATTCTGCGTAGAAAGGCGTTTGATTACAAATAAGCTGCACTTCAGAACCCACCTCTGCCGTTTCCACAGATTCACCATTCACCAACAAAGCCTCAATTTTGACTTGGGATTGCAGGTTTGTATAACCCAAAAATTCAGTGGGATGAATAGTTTCCGCAAGGGCATCAATACTGCCCTGAACCGTGAGGTCAATGGTTTTGTGGGCAGCTTTAGCACGCTCTTGCTGCTTGGTCATCTCTACGGCATAACCTTCTACATCAACCGTTAGGCCTTGCTCTTCCGCAATTTCTTGGGTCAACTCCAGCGGAAAACCGTAGGTATCAAACAAGGTGAATGCATCAACACCAGAGATTTGGCGATCGCCTTTCGCAATGATTTCCGCCAGTAGCTTTTCGCCCCGCGCCAAGGTCTTGAGGAAGTTATTTTCCTCCCGCTCCAGTTCTTGCTTAATAAAGCTTTCCCGCTGGCGGGTTTCGGGGTAGGGCGCTTCCAGCATTTGAATTGCCGTTTCAGCCACTTGATTAATGAACTGCCCATCGATGCCAATCAAACGACCATGACGCACCACTCGACGAATGAGACGACGCAAAATATAGCCACGATCTGTATTAGAAGCGGTAATACCATCCGCAATCATCTGCACCACTGACCGAACATGATCACCAATCACTTTGAGGGAAACCTTTGTTTTCTCGTCAGAGGTTTTGTACTCAATCCCTGCAATTTTTGCTGCCGTTTCAATAATCGGAAAAATCAGGTCAGTTTCGTAATTGTTTGGGACACGCTGGAGGATTTGTGCCATCCGCTCCAGACCCATGCCCGTATCAATATTTTGTTTCGCGAGGGGCGTTAAATTGCCTTCGGCATCGCGGTTGTATTGCATGAAGACGAGATTGTAATACTCGATAAACCGATCATCATCTTCGAGATCAATATCCTCATCACCCAGCTCCGGCTTAAAGTCGTAATACAGCTCAGAGCAGGGGCCACAGGGGCCAGTCACGCCGGATTTCCAGAAATTATCTGCTTCACCCATGCGGATAATGCGCTTCGGATTTACGCCGATTTCATCGCGCCAAATATCGAATGCCTCATCATCCTCCCGAAAGACACTAACCACAATATTTTTCGGGTCAAGCTTATAAATCTCTGTCGAGAGTTCCCATGCCCAGGCGATCGCCTGTTTTTTGAAATAGTCCCCAAAACTAAAATTCCCCAACATTTCAAAGAATGTATGGTGGCGGGCGGTGCGACCCACATTCTCGATGTCATTGGTGCGGATACATTTCTGGGATGTTGTAGCGCGGGGGGCGGGTGGTTCCTGCTGTCCGAGGAAAATCGGCTTAAAAGGCAACATGCCGGCGATCGTTAACAGCACCGTTGGATCTTCCGGCACAAGGGAGGCACTAGGAAGAATAGGGTGTTGCCGCTCATGGAAGAAGTTGAGAAATTTCGACCGGATTTCACTTCCGCTCAGGACAGGAGGCACACTAGACATGGGTTTACAGAGAAAATTTTCGCTTTACAAACTTTACTGCATCTATTGTGACATTCCGTAGAACTTATGGAGAAGGAAGGGTGGCGATCGCTAAGATGTTGTATATGATGCTTAATGGCTAAAGTTACAGTAACTCATCAAATACTATCTATCGGCGAATGACTAAGTTATGGGGTACTGAAGAGAGTCATCAATATAAAGCTAAAACAAAAATAAACCTTGGTATGTTAATCAAATACTTTCAACAATCATGAATCAAGCAAAAAAATATTCAAGCTTAATGCGCCGTTATAAAGAGCAGCCCAACGATACAATTTTTGCTCATTTTGGCTATGACGGTCGCGATGGAGAAACGTGGGAAGCTCCCTACGAAAAGCTGGCTTCACTCGCAAAAGAGGAGAATTGGAATTTTCAACGTGCAGAGTTTCGACGAGCTAATCAGCAATTCCCAATATTAATTGGTTATTTAAATCACACTTTTTTGAGACTTCAAGATCAAAATAAAATTGTATATTCTGAAGATGGTGACCGTGCTTGTTTCAACACTGGAATTCAGACACCAAACGAAAAAGATATTTTTGCAACGTTTTTTCGTAACAAAAAAGCTCAACAGCGAGATCAACCTGATTGGACACACTTCGGATTTTTTGACTCATATTCTGATCGATTAACTGACTTTCGACCACTACCCCCAATTGCTACATACATTGAAGATGCATCTTCACTTGTTTTTGATACTAATTGCAAGATTGAAGTCAATTACGATCACTTATTTAATGATAATAAAGATAGATTACCTGAAGTTCTTAGAGATAATCAAACTTTAGCAATTTCGGCAATACAAGGATCTATCGAATTGCTCAAAGAAAAAATTATTCGGAACTATAAACTGGCAATTCCCCACTGGTATCGAAATCAAATTCAACTCTTACTACCGCTGAATATCACAAATGATCAAGAGGCAGATTTAGCTCTTGTTGCCGAGAAGGATACATCAGGCAATATTTACCGAATCAAAACGGTTCTCACGATGGATATGGCTTATATGGATGCACGTTTAATTACCCGTCCAGATCGTGACTGGCTCAATCCTTAGTGATTAGTAAGTTAGTTTTTGTAGGGTGCGTTAATGAAATGTAACGCACCTTTTGTCTGTTGGATGTTGATGCGTTACGCTTCGCTAACACATTCTACAGAGCTGTAGATTTCGTAGGGAAAGATGGGGCGATTTTAAAATATTTCTTGCTCACTTATTCTCAGAACACAGTTTTGGAGGGGCGCTAATTTAGTTTGGATAATACTCCAGATAATTTTAGGATTCACTTTGAAATAAGTGTGAGCAATGATGTCCCTCAACCCCGCAATCTTCTGCCATTCAATTTCTGGATATTTTGTACGGATTGAGTCAGGTATTTGTTTTGTGGCTTCACCAATAATCTGTAAATTGTGGGCAATTGCATCTAGAGTGCGTTCATCATCACATAACTCTTCATAGCTCAATCCCTCAGCATAACTTTGAATTTTTGCGATGCTGGTCAGAATATCCGTGAGATAAAGCGAAAGACTACGCGACATAAATAGCCTGCTGAAGAATAGAGTCTTTAAGTTGAGGTTTCAGGTCTTCTTTAATAACTAAATCAACCTTTCGTTGAAATAGATTCTCTAGAAAAAACTTTAAATCCATATAGAGGTCGAAGGTCAACTCTGCTTCAAACTCCACCAAAAAATCTAAATCACTTTCCGTATCTGCTTCATCACGCGCAACAGAACCAAACAAAGCTAAATGTTTAACTCCCATTTGCTGAATACTATCTAAACGCTGCACCAAGGTATTCAACACAAAATCTCGTTTCAATACATTCGCTTCTGTCATTGTGTCATTCACTGTGAGAGCTAAGACATTTTAGCCTTGATTAATGTGAGTTTTGCTTAAGCATGCTCGGAAATAGGACGCGGTGCATGGGAGAGCGAGGGATAGGGAGATGTTGCTATGTAACCAATCCTACTAGCTTTCAAAAAATGCAAATTTTTGTTCCTTCCCCGTGTCTTTCCCTCTGCGTGTCTCTTTTTCTCTAGAGAATTTTGGCTACATGCTTATCCATAACTGACGTTTGATTAAATTCACTGGCGTATTTAGGGAGATTATGAGAGGCGATCGCCCCTTCTTTTACTCTTCAGAATTTAGCCAAAATCTTTTGCTTTTAATTTTGAGACAGTATCTTCAACCCAAAGCAAAATATCTTGTTCGTACAGTAGGGATGATTGCATGATTAGATTTTGCGACGGAATATCGTTGTGCTTCTATTTTGGCATCCAGTGAACTTGATGGAGAAAGACAGGGGCGATCGCCCCTTAGACTAAATTCCCGTGGACGAACTCTCTGGTGTTTAAAAAATAAATAATTATTTCTGAGCTTCTTACTTCCGTTGTCATAATTAGAGCATCGCTGTGGAAATCATCTACCATCCATTGATTGCTTTATGTCATCCTCTTCAAAATCTGCTAACAAAGAAGTCCTTCTGTCGCGCTATGGGCAATGTTCACAGCTAGAGCAACAGATCACCAATGTGATGGCAGTAATCTACAGTCTCACCAACCGCACTAATATTGTGAACTGTCTAAAAAAGCTAGGGATCAAGACAGAGGCTGGGGTGACTTTTAGTGAGAGTAATCTAGCTCCCTATGTGAAGAGGCTCCAAGCAAAGCAGTTAATGGTGGGAGAGCGCGGCAAAGGCTCTCGGTGTAATCCGCTGATTGCAGAAGATATCGCGGTGAGGTTATGGGAAAAAGGGGAGTTTGGGGCGATCGCCGAAGCAATTACTAAAGTCTTTAATCTCAAATCAGACGAGAAAAATCAAAAAGTCTTTTTTCGGGATTTTGATGACTTACTGCGGGCTGTCCGGATTGCGTTGTATCAAAATGATGGGGAGCTGTTGAATCGCTACATTACCGAATACAACAATCCTAAACAATTCAGCTTTAATAAGCTTGAACCAAGCAGTTTACGTGAGGTAATTGGAGTAATTGAGCGACATTGGGAAACGCCGGATTTATTAAAAGAGATCGCACCGAGTGTTTCTGAGCTGTTTCTGATCGAGGTAGTGAGTTGGTCGGTGGCAAATTTAGAGGATTGTTCTCAAGAGCTAGAAGAGTTAGAAAGATTAGTGCGGCTGGATGATGATGCCCTTGATTTTTCAAAGCTTGTCCTGATCGAGCAATATCTGCTGCGGGGACGTTTGGATGACGCGAAAGTTCTCTTGACCCAAACCCTCAATCCTTTTGATATGCAGGTGATGTTGCAGGGTTGGCTTTGTTTTATTACTGGAAAAATAGATGAAAGCGTTGATTATTACAATGAGTCTCTAAAATTGCTCAAAAAGCGACTAGGGCGGCGTAAGGATGTCTTTTTTGTGGGTGCGCCGGGCGTATTTTTTGTGTTGGCGCTATTGCAACAGGGTTCGGCGAAATCGTTAAAGCAAGCGGCTCAAATTAGTGAATTAATGCAGGGGCGATTTCATTGGTTGCAGTTGGCTTACTGGGGATTGTTTCATCTAACGCGGTTACAACAGGCTGATCTTGCTTCTCGACAGGCGATCGCCACTATTGAAGTAGACATCGGTGATTATCCTCTCCAAAATTTGCTACTGGCTTTTTGTCTCATTCACGGCGATCGCCAAGGATTAAAACAAAAGAAAAATCAACTCACTACTGTTCTCAAAGACATTGAAAAACGGGCGAGTAGAAACGGCTATAACTGGGTTGCATCCGTTGCGATGGATCTCCTTGTGGAGCTCAATAAAGAGTTCGTCCCAGATATTGCTGCTATCTACCGTAAGCAAGCGGAAAAACTACGAGGAGATAAATGGCAAAGCTGGCAAAATTTTTTAGAAACGAAAGAAACTTGGGAACTGAGTTTAACGGCGCTGGCAAATTTAGGAGGTAAAGGAGCGGGTCATCAGCAAACGGCAGATAAGCGATTGATTTGGCTACTGGAAGTTTCTCCGCGTTGGTTTGATCTTGAAGTGCGTGAACAGAAACGCAAAGCCAATGGTCAATGGAGTAAAGGACGGGCGATCGCCACCCGCCGTTTAGATGAGGAATTAGAGAGTTTTGATTACTTTACCGAACAGGATCGCCGCATTTGTCGCCACCTCCATAGCTATCGGATGTACAACGGTTATGGTTCCGATATTCGCTACAAATGGAATCGCAGCGCCATCTTAGATTTGGTAGAACATCCCCATGTTTACCTCCTAGATAATCCCAAGGTGCGGGTGGAAATCAAAAAAGGGGAAGTGCAACTGCGTATTGCCGAAATTTCTGAGCAGCAACTAGCTCTCTCCCTCGATCCTGCCCTTGACCTAGATCTCGAAGATAGTGAAATTTTGGTCTACCGAGAAACACCGACGCGACTGCGGGCCTATGAAATTACGCCGGAACATCAAAAAATTGCGTCAATTTTAGGGACTAAAAATCAACTTACTGTGCCCGTCAGCGCCAAGGAGCAAGTACTCGAAGCAATTAATGGGATCGCAAATTTATTGACCATCCAGTCGGATATCGGTGGCGGCAATATCGATGCGCGAGAAGTGGAAGCCCAGAGCACGCCCCATGTGCATTTGTTGCCCCTCAATGAGGGTTTAAAAGCTGCGATTTTGGTGTGTCCCTTTGGGGAGGAAGGCCCCTACTATCATCCGGGAAAAGGTGGCGAGTTAGTCGTGGCGGAGGTTGCGGGGGAGCGATTACAAACGCGGCGGGATTTTGAGGAAGAGGCTGGCTTGGCGTTTGATATTTTGCAGGAATGTCCAATTTTGCTCGATGCGACACGGGAGGCAGGAGAATTTCTTATCGAAGATCCGGAAACTTGTTTAGAGCTTTTAGCACAACTCCATCAAATGGGCGATCGCCTCATTGTGCAGTGGCCACAGGGAGAAAAATTCCGCATTACCCATTACGCTAGTGCGGGAAATTTTCAGGCGCGCATCAGTCAGCAAAAAGACTGGTTCGCCATGGAAGGAGAACTAAAACTAGGGGAAAATCAGATAATCGATATGCAGCATCTGTTGCAATTACTGGAAAAAACACCGGGGCGCTTTATTCAACTAGATGAAGGAAAATTTCTGGCTCTTACGGAAGAATTTCGCCGTCGCCTCGATGATCTACGGGCTTTCTCAGACAGCCAAGGGAAAACCACGCGCATCCATCCCCTTGCCGCCTTTGCCCTTGAGGACTTTACCGATGAAATCCAACTGGACGGCGATCGCCACTGGCAAAAGCACATCAAAAAAATCCGTTCCCTCGGTGACGCGAAAGCAGAAGTGCCCTCTACCCTCCAAGCGGAATTGCGGGATTACCAAGTGGAAGGTTTTCAATGGTTAATGCGTCTGGCCCACTGGGGTATGGGAGCCTGTCTCGCCGATGATATGGGTCTCGGTAAAACCCTCCAAGGCTTAACTGCCATCCTTGCCCGTGCCCCCAAGGGAGCGAGTTTGGTCATTGCCCCCACTTCCGTTTGTATGAATTGGCTCTCGGAAGCGGAAACCTTTGCCCCCACCCTAAAACCTATTGCCTTCGGGGGCGGCGATCGCCAAGCAGTGTTAGACAATGTGCAGCCCTTTGATTTGGTGGTTTGTAGCTATGGCTTGTTGCAACAGGACGATGTGGCGAAAATGTTGGCGGAAGTGAAGTGGCAAACCATTATCTTCGACGAAGCCCAAGCGATAAAAAATGGCGCAACAAAACGCTCTAAAGCAGCGATGAAACTGCAAGGCGATTTTAAAATTATTACCACTGGCACACCCATCGAAAACCATCTGGGCGAATTATGGAATCTATTCCGATTTATCAATCCCGGTTTACTCGGTTCCCAACAAAGTTTTAACGAACGCTTTGCCAATGCCATCGAAGCGAACCATGACAAAGCCACCAAACAACGGTTGCAACGATTACTTAGACCCTTTATTTTGCGGCGCACCAAAACCCAAGTTTTAACAGAGCTGCCCTCCCGCACTGAAATCACTTTGTCCGTGGATCTCAACCAAGACGAAATGGCGATGTATGAAGCCCTCCGGCGGGAAGCGGTGAATAAATTAACAGACAGTGATGCCCAAGCAGGAGCAAAACATTTGCAGGTATTGGCGGAAATTATGCGATTGCGGCGGATGTGTTGTAGTCCCCGTCTCGTAATGCCAGATACTAATTTGACGGGTTCCAAACTGACGTTATTTGGCGAAACCCTAGAGGAACTCCTCAGCAATAACCATAAGGCATTAGTCTTTAGTCAATTTGTGGATCATCTGACGATCCTGCGGGAATACCTCGACGAGAAAAAGATTCATTACCAATATCTCGATGGCAGTACTCCCCAGAAAAAACGTAAACAGGCGGTAGATGCCTTCCAAGCAGGAGAAGGGGATGTGTTTCTTATTAGCCTCAAAGCAGGCGGAACAGGCTTAAATTTAACTGCCGCAGATTATGTGATTCATATGGATCCGTGGTGGAATCCGGCCGTGGAAGATCAGGCCAGCGATCGCGCCCACCGCATGGGACAACAACGTCCCGTCACCATTTATCGACTCGTTGCAAAAAATACCATCGAAGAAAAAATTGTGGCACTACATAAATACAAGCGAGATTTAGCCGATAGTCTCCTTGAAGGAACCGATGCTGGCGGCAAGATGTCCACCGATGAATTAATTGGTTTATTACGTGATGTCTAAAAGGAAAATAGGACGGCGATCGTCAATAAGAGTAACGTCAGTTATGGATAAGAATGTAGCCAAAATTCTTTACAGAAAAGGAGACATGGAGAGGGAGAGACACGGGGAAGCAACGAAAATTTGCATTTTTTGAAAGCGAGGATTGTTTGCATAGAAACATCTCCCGATCTCTCGCTCTCCCATTCACCGCGTCGTACTTCCGAGCATGCTTAAGCAAAACTCACGTTAAGAGTACATAAAGAATTTCACACAGATTTCTTCTGCGATAATCGCCATTGATGTTGACAAATAAATGAGACTAATCTGATGAATGATGACCAACTAACTAAAAGCATTCAGTCAATGGGGATGGGATGCTTTGTCAAATATTTTGAAGCATTCAGTGATCTTTCAAAAAGTAACCAAGATTTGGTAGAAGCCTTGATGAAAATTGAAGGATATACAGAAAATGGATCAAGAACTAGAGTTTCTAGGGCTCGCCAAATCATTGACAAGAATTTTGCTATGGATGCTTTAAAAATAATTATAGAAAGCAAGAAAACAGAACCATGGATACGAGCAAAAGCCCAGTATTTGATCGAAAAAACTTAAACTTTATAAGTCGAGATTTTGTAGGGTGCGTTAATGAAATGTAACGCGCCTTTTTTATGTTATGGGCTATCAATGCGTTACGCTTCGCTAACACATTCTACGGAGCTTGTAGATCTCATGGAGAGAATGGGCGGCGATCTGGTAAATCTACAATGTCCAAGGATTTAAAATCGAGACAGCAGTACCGAGAAAATCCTTTTCATTACGGGTGACAAGGGTTAAAGAATGTTGAAGACAAACCGCTGCAATTAGCGAATCTATCACAGGTAGCCTCCGCCCTTCTTTTTCTAATTTGGCAATGAGTTCTCCCCAATACAACATGGTTAAACGGTCAATCTCTAAAATCCTATTGGCAAAACGTTGGGGTAAAGACTAATTTAACCAGATTGTAAGGTCATCGCGGCGAGCAGACGGTGGTAATTTATGGATACCCTTCGTAATTTCACCAAAGGTTATAACACTCAAATACAGTTCTGACTCTAGCTGAGTATCAATCCAAGTCACAACGCCTTGATTCGGCTGTTTGGATATAAGTTCAGAAATGATACAAGTATCAAGGAGATAGCTCATAGCTCGAAACGATCGCCGTAACCAGATTTATCCCGACTAATATCTAGCTCCTGTTCAGCACAATATACCGCCAAAGGTGAAGTTTGGAAGAATGTAGATAACGAACTTTGAGCTTTTTGGTTTTGTTGCCACAATTGAAAAAATTGCTCCAAAGATTCCTCCGAAGCTTGCTCAATTTCTTGAATTAATCGCTCTTTTAGGGTCATTGCAGTTCAAGGAAATACTATACTCATGGTAATTCATTGGATCAGTTATGAGAGCTCGTTAATCTCATGGAAAGAGTGGGGCGATCGCCTCTAATTGAGCAACTGATGTACTGATACTTGAATATTAGGAAAAGCAATTGGAGAAATTGTGCCTTCTACAAAAGATTTTTCTATTTTGTAAATGCCATTTTGTAAGTCTTTGAAAACAATTAATTGGTGATTTTGTAAATTAATGACCCAATATTCTTGAATGCCAGCTTCTGCATAGATGTCTTTCTTTTCGGTTAAGTCTTTTGTAAGCGTTGTCTGGGAACATTCAATTAACCAAAAAATATTTTCTGGATAGGGATGGTGCTCTAAATATTCTCGTCCTAAAGGTTGAACTACTGCAATGTCTGGTTCTGGCTCAGAGTTATTCGGCAATGTAACCGGATGAGCTTCACTCACTAAAGCGCGATCGCCCAACAAACTTTGTAAATAGTGGCCAATACTGCGAGTGTAATAAGCATGGAGTTCTCGCTCCGGTGCCATAACAACTAAATTTCCCCGTAACAGTTCAACCGATTCATCTGTGAATAACCCCGCATCAATCGCTTGATGGTAGTTGGCTATTGTCCATTTGTAGGTTGCCAGAGTCATAGAACATATCGTCTCTGTGGTTGCTTTGATTATAACTAGCCAGTGGAGGGCGATCGCCTTTTTCTATTTCCTGTGAATGATTCAGTTTGACTGCTGCAAGTCAGTATTCATCGCAAACATTTTTCATTGCTGCTTTAAAAGTTTGATTTTAGGAAGCTTGACAGTCGGTAAAAGTACTAGTCTGAAAAAATAGAGCTTCAATATCTTTGGCGGGTAAAGGTCTAGAAAATAGATAACCTTGTCCGAGTTGGCAGCCTAATTGTTGTAAATATGCTAGTTGATCTTCTGTCTCAATTCCTTCTGCAACGGTGGTTAATCCCAGTTGATTACTAAGAGTAATAATTGTTTCAACTACTCTGTAGTTCCGATTTTCCGATTGCATTTGACTCACAAAAGATTGATCGATTTTGAGATTATTTACCGGGAAACGATGGAGATAATTTAAAGATGAGTAGCCTGTGCCAAAGTCGTCGATGCTAATTTGAATGTCCCTTGCGGCCAGTTGAGTGAGTAAATGAATGGTTTGGTCAATATCTGTCACCAACATACTTTCTGTAATTTCTAACGTAAGGGCACAACCGGGTAGTTTTGTTTTTTGTAAGATATTATCTACATCTTGAAGTAAGGTTGTTGTTCGTAAATCCTGGGCTGATAAATTGACACCGACTTTGAGGGCGGCGGCACAAGGAAAGGTTTGTCGCCAATATTTAATTTGCTGACATGCTTGTTCTAAAACCCAGCGGTCAAGGTCGACAATAAAGCCAATTTCTTCGGCGATCGGGATAAATTCTTGGGGCGAAATTAACCCTCGATGGGGATGGTGCCAACGGACTAGGGCTTCAAATCCGACAAGTTGATTGCGGGACATATCCATAATCGGTTGGTAATAAACCATGAATTCTTGTTGGTTAATGGCTTGGCGCAAATCTGCTTCTATGGTTAAGCGTCTGAGTGCCTGGGCGTGCATTTCGGTATCGAAAAATTTGTAGGAATTGTTGGCTTGGCTTTTGGCTCGATACATGGCAATATCTGCATCTCGAATGAGTTCGCCGGCTTGTTTGTAGTCTTGGTTGCCTAGGGCGATGCCGATACTCATGCCTGTAAAAAATTTTATGTTCGTTAATGGTTAAGGGTGTCTGACAATCTGCTAACATGCGCTCGACAATATGGATAACATCGTCGATATGGTGAAAATCTTCTAATAGGATGAGGAATTCGTCGCCGCCTAAACGGGCAACGAGGTCTGTTTTGCGGAGGTGGGTCTTTAATTTTTTGGCGATCGCCACCAAGAGTTGATCCCCGACTGTATGACCTAAGCTGTCATTGATGACTTTAAAGCGGTCTAGATCGAGGAAAAGTACAGCATAGTTGTATTTGTTAAGGCGTTGGGCGCGCTGAATGGCTAAGGCTAATCGTTCTAATAGCAGCGTGCGGTTGGGTAATTTGGTGAGGGGATCATGGAGGGCATTGTGGGTAATTAAGGCTTGGGCTTGTTTTAGTTCGCTGATGTCGCGGCACACTGAAATTAATAAATTATCGTCAGTGAGGGTGAGAGATAGTCCCTGGGCAAAGGTTGAACCGTCTTTGCGGGTGGCGATCGCCTCCCCTTGCCACGCTCGTTTCTTTTGGAGCATCGGTATGACCTGTGTTTCAAGCCGGGCCATTTCCTCCGTAGAGTAGAGGGAGCGCCAACTTTTACCAATTAGTTCTGCTGCGTCGGCATAGCCAAATAACTCTAGGTAAGCTTGATTGACGTAGAGATATTGACCATTCTGGAGAATACTAATGCCATCAATCGCTGCTTCGATAGCTTCGAGTTGTCTTTTGTTTGCGGCATTGGCTCGTAGACGTTCGACTTCCACTGAGGCACGGGCGGCAAAGACCTGCAAAATTTGCTCTGCTCGGTGGGGCGCTAGAATTTTATCCTGATGCAAAATACAGAGATCTCCGATTGACTCACCATTGGAGTCTTTTAGGGCAATGCCTAAATAGCTATCGGCTCCCATGGCGACCAAATCGTGATCTTTCGGAAAGCGTTGTTGAACGGAATGTTCACAGTAGAATTGCCCGCGCTGTAAGGTCAGTTCGCAAGGGGTGTGTACTGGATTGTAGATAAGATTCGGTTGTAATTCGCCATTCGCCCAAAATGCTAAGGTTTTTAGTTTTTCGTCTGTGTACTCAGAAACAATGGCATAGGAGACATCGAGAGCCGTCGCAATGTGGCGGGTCAAGGCGGGGAAAAAGTCTTCTCCAGTGCTGGCGGCAGTCCCACGGATCAGGTTTTGTAGGGCATTTTCGGCTTGTTTGCGCTCACTCACATCTCGATAAACTTGGATCTGTAAGCCTTCGTCTGTCATTGTCCAAGAAATTTCGCCTGTAAAGGTTGAACCGTCTTTGCGGGTGGCGATCGCCTCCCCTTGCCAAGCCTGTTCCCGTGCCAAGTGTGGTAATACCTCTGTTTCCATGCGCTCTACTTCTGCTGGGGAATGGAGATCCCGCCAAGATTGACCCATTAACTCGTCGGCGTTGTCATAGCCAAATAAAGAAAGATGAGCTTGATTGGCATAGACATAAATGCCATCCCTTAAAAGACTGATCCCATCAACGGCTGCTTCCATGGCTGCTAACTGTTGTTTGATGGTACTTTCGGCCTGTTGTCGCTCTAACTCTGTGGCGGCGCGGGCGGCAAAAACTTGTAGTACTTGTTTCGCCCAGCCTGGATTGGCGATCGTCTGTTTATGGAGAATATAAAGATGACCAATTTCTTGATCCTGCCTATTCACCAAAGCAATACCGAGATAACTTTCTGCCTCAAGTTTGACTAAATCCCCATCAAGGGGAAAATACTGCTGGACATTCTGATTACAAAAAAATTCTCGCTGTCGAAAAACATGCTCACAGGGCGTATGGGCGAGGGCATATTTATAGGTGGGCATTAACTGACCATCTGCCCAAAATGCCAAGGTTGTGAGCGTATCGCCAACTTTTTCCGTGACAATGGCATGGGCAACACCTAAAGCCTCAGCAATGTTTTGTACTAATGCCGAAAAAAAATCTTGGCCAGTCATGGCCGTACCCGCGACCAAATTTTGTAGCGCCAGCTCAGAGTTGCGTCGCTCTGTAATGTCTAGGGCGGTGCCGATTAAACGCTGGACTTGACCTTGATGGTTGTACTCAACTTCCCCCCGACATTCATGGTGACTGATGCTGCCATCGGGTCGCACAAAACTGTATTCAATCGTGTAAGGTTCCCCTGTGGTTAAGGCGCGGCTGACAAACTGTTGTAGATTTTGGCTGGTTTCCTCTGGGAGCATTTGGAGAAATTCTGCATAGGACGGCGCAGTGGTTTGCCCGGTTAAGCCGTATATACGGAACATTTCCGGTGACCAGGTAACAGTTTGAGTCGGTACATCGAAATTCCAGTTACCGATATGGGCGACCTGTTGTATTTTTAAAAATTGTGCTTCTCTCTGGCGCTGTTGCTCTTCTAGGTGGTGGCGCTCGATGGCAATGACGGCAAGGTTAGTGAGTTGAGTGACGATTTCTATTTCATGGTCTTGGGGCGATCGCCGTGTTTTGTAGTAGAGAGCGAAAGCCCCTAAAACATGATTATGACTACCTAAGATTGGCATTGACCAACAAGCATATAGGCCATTGCCCGTGGCGATATTTTTATAGTCTGAAGTGAGGGAAGAAGCCGCAATATCCGGGAGAATGACCCGTTTGCACCTTAAAATTGCTCTGGTGCAAGGAGATGCATTGTCTTGGAGGGGGTCGTGATCAATTGTTTTGTAGTAGTCTTTGTAAGCTTCTGGTAGGTGAGGCGCTGAACTGTGGCGGAGCTTATTGCTGGGCTGTTGTAGTAGGACGACGGAGCAGATGGTTTGATCGAGGGTGGCTTCGATGGCGTTAACTAATTTTTTTAGGATATCCGCTAAGGGTTCTCCCTTGGCAATTTGAGCAAGGAGCTCGTTTTGAATCTTGAGTTGATTTACTCTAGGCTCCAAGTTTCTCATGCTCGTTAGGAAACTCCGTCAATTTGACCTGTTTAACACTATTATTGCGGAGAATGATAGGTAAAGTGACCGCCGATTCTCGTAAATACCGGATTAATTGTTAGCTTTAGGGATATTTTTCCTCTCTAATGGGGCGATCGCCTACGCCATATCTCTAACGTTTTTTGCCATGGCATTGCTTAAACTTTTTGCCACTATGACACCAGCAGGGTTCGTTCTTTTTCGGTTGAATCGGCGATAACATTTCGCCTTCAGTGTAAAACCATTTGCCGTTTTCTTTAATGAATTGCGATCGCTCATGGAGTTGGGCAACCTGATGACCTTCTTGATAAACGGCAACAAATTCAACTACTCCGGTGTCATTTTTTGCTTGTCCTGCTGCTGTACTAACAACAGTCAACCCTATCCATTTGACATTATTGGCTGTCGCGGTAATTAATTTTCGGCTATTGGGTTCGCGGCGGTTTGGATGCTCGGTGTTAAAAAGATAATCGATATTTTTAAGGCAATAGGCTGTGTACCGTGATCGCATTAATTTTTCAGCCGTGGGGGCGGCCAATTGTCCTTGGAGATAAACGCCACAACATTGACTTAATAGATCTCCGCTACCGCAGGGGCAGGGCTTAGATAAAGGTAAATTTCCGGAAATCAGCACGCCACAATTCTCGATTTGATTGTGAGTATTTTAGGACGAAACGTAATCAGAGAGGCGATCGCCTCTAAAAACTAATTAACCCAATTTTTTTAGAAGGAATTGAAATATTTACATAAACAACTTCCCCAACAAAAATCCCCATAACATTTTCAAAGAGTAGAAAGGCGATCGCCTACTTCCTAAATTTGAGTGGATTGAGTATTGCTCTTTAACCATTGTGATAGTTTTTCAATCTCTGTTGTTTGGGAGTCTTGACTAGCAGCAAGTTCAGAAAAAACTTTTATAACATCATCATTAATTGCATTTAATTCATAGCCATTGATCACTAGAAATGTGTACACAGCGATGAGGCCAACTTGTATATTTCCTTCTATGAAACAGTGATTTTTCACGAAGCCATAGCCATAAACCGCAGCTAGCTCAAAAATATCTGAATCATCTGAGTAGTAAAAAACATTTTTTGCTTTATTTAAACTCGAAGCAATCAAGCCAACATCGAGAATGCCTGATTTTCCACCGGAAACAGAAATAATCTCTTTGTGAATGCCATAAATATCTGCGGCATTGAGCCAAACGGGTTCCTTCATTTCGCCAACTCGATTAATGCCTCTTGATACTTGCGGATACCGCGTTGGGCGATCGCCATTTTTTGCTCAAAATCTAAATCAGCATCAGAAGAGCGTTCATATTTTTTCAGTAATGCCTCTAGTGCCATCACAGAGAGTTCATCCAAAGATACTCCTAGAGTTTTGGCTAAAACGTTTGCTTTTTCTGCTAATTCATCAGGAATTGAAAGGGTTGTAGTCATAAGAGTCTTTGCTATGGAATATTTTTAATGTCACTCAGGGCGATCGCCCCTCTCCTCAACACAGAGCGTATCCAGAATATTGCCGAAATAGTGGTGTATGAAAACCGATGACAATATCTTCTTTTGGAACACCTTTATCCACAAGTTCTTGTGCAAAATCTATTTCAGTATTATTTTCTTGCAACCAAATTTTACCGTCTTTAATATCGAAATGAACGGAGCAACCATAAACCCGTTTTTTGCCATCCCAGCCCACTCCTAAAATCTGGTAATGATCTCGTTCTTCATCAAGCCAAAGTTGGACTTCAATCTCTCCATTGGACGGCTTATATTGAGAGTACTCAGTGAGAATATCTTTGATAATTTGACGGTATAAATCTAGCCTATCCATTTCAAAATTTCCTCCTCATCAGTACTGTAAACAATAAGGTTTAGATTGTGCTGCTCAATAACCATTTTTATAAATTCTTTTTTGAAAAACTTTTCATAGGCTATATCGGGAACAGCAAGATATAGTTTTCGGTTTTCTTCTGATTTTTCAAGAGCGAAGCGATAATTGACATATTGACCTAGAGCTAAATGAAAATCAGCCATTGCAGAAGGATTTAGAAAGCTTTTAATTTCAACTGCTATTTTTTCGCCATTACGTTCTGCTGAAACTAATTTTTCTAAGCCTAAATCAACATATAGCTGAGTATCTCCAACTTTAACCATTAAAGGATCATCGGTGATTGTCCAGCCATCATTTTCTAGGGCTTTTTTAACGAGATCATGAAATAAATCTTTTGCCATTATTTTGTGTGATGAGTTGGCGAGATTTACTCCCTCATTTTAAAGGAGATCGAAAAAAACAGATACCCCGAAAGATATCTGCATTAAGTCTAGTTTTTGTTTTTAAAGGTCACCGTTGGCGATCGCCTGAATGATTTTAGGCATGGAAGGATCGAAGCCACCCAAATCCCAAGAATGAGGATCTTTAGGATCGACCAAACTTAATTGATAAGGAGCTAGCGTCACATAAACCGCTATCCTCTCGCCATTTCGTTCTGCACCAACCAATCTCTCAATCCCCAAGTCGATAAAAAACTCGACCCCTCCAGCTTTCACGGCAAGAGGATCATCAGTAATTGTCCAGCCATCTTTCTCTAAGGCTTTTTTTACGAGGTCATGGAATAAATCTTAAATCTTTTGCCATTGCTTTGAGGAATGATCTGGCAGGATACACTCTCCTATTTTAAATAAGACTCCAAGAAAAACAGATACCCCGAAGGATATCTACATTGAAGTTGAGTTTTTAGAGATCACCGTTGGCGATCGCCGAGCTATCGTTATCATGGAGATAGCCTTTATCCTTGCGTGAAAAGTAATGGTTGCAAGTCCAGTCAAACCAAAAGCGTACCGACCACTTGGAGAACAGCGCGTTATCTTCAACGGATTGAGCTGGGCTGATTACCTCAAAATTTTTAATGCTTTACCTCAACGCCGCAATTCCCGTCTTACTTTCGATGGCACAAACTTAGAAATCACAATGCCTTTAGAAGATCACGAGTTTGCCCTGCGCCTTATCGAACGATTTATCCTCATTCTTGTCTTTGAACTGGGTATGAAGATGAAAACAATGGGTTCAACCACTATGAATCGGGAAGATTTACAAAAAGGCTCTGAACCAGATTGTGCATATTACATTCAAAATCAACCCAAAGTTGCTGGGCGAAATGTCGATTTTGAAAAAGATCCACCACCAGATTTAGTTGTTGAAGTAGATATTACTAATACCGATATCGATAAGAATCAGCTCTACGCAGCGATGGGTGTTCCTGAGTTTTGGCGCTACAACGGAGAAATTTTAAGTATTTACCAGCTAGTAGAAGAGAAATATCAAGAATGTGAAATCAGCCCGACTTTTCCCACTATCCAAAAAGAAGATTTATATCACTTTCTCGCTGAAGCTCAACAAGATGAAATTCAAGCAGAACAAAATTTACGTAACTTTTTACGGAAATAAGTATTCAGTTTTTTCCTAAAGTCTGTTTATAAATTGGCAGGCATTCCCCAAGGATATAAAGCTTTTAACTCTTCACGATTGTATCTGACTGATTCGTTCCATTCTTCTGCAGTCCAGCCAAGATAGTGACCTGCCTTTTTGTTGAAGTAGCTAAAATCGTGACCATCAAAAGCATCATTCACGACTTTTTCCAGACCAGTTTCAGCAAAAGCACCAAGCAACATAATAGCTTTTACATTTTTATTCTCAACAGCCTCACAAAGAATTAGCTTTGTAAAGTCACGAATGCTAATTGTCTTGGCAATGCTGAGGATATTCTCGCCATCGTCTACTTGAACCCAAATAAAGCGACCATCAAATTTATTTTGTTTTTTGAGATGGGCTATTTTTTGAGCCGTTTTTTGCTCGAAGAAAAACTCTTCTGACTGGTCTAAAATCAAACCAACAGTTTCAATCCCAATTCGCTTCTCTCCGCTAGATATCATGTAAGCATCAATATAAGCATCTGGAGAGAGAGACCTCACAGGAATTTTGCTAAAAAGAGCTTTTGCCGTATTGCTATTCATTATTTAACTGAGTTGGAAATTTGATTATCACACCACATCTAGTGTAGTTCAAAAAAACTAAATTGAGTCGAGATCGCCGATTAGCTTCTCCAAAGAAAAGCAGATACCCCGAAGGATATCTGCATTGAAGTTGAGTTTTAAAGATCACCGTTGGCGATCGCCTGAATGATGCGAGGCATGGAAGGATCGAAGCCACCCAAATCCCAAGAATTAGGATCTTTGGGATCTACCAAACTTAATTTGTAGGGAGCTAGCGTCACATAAACCGCTTTCACATCGGGGTTTACCTTGCGGCGATATTTCTCCAAAGCTTGGCTTGGCTGAGTTCCCGCCCAAGATTCGCAGTCCGTCCAGAAGCAAATCACATCTGCCCAAAATTTATGCTTAATCGCCCACTTGTAGGCACAGGAGGCATCTGTTCCACCAAAATTTTGATTGGTGGTTTTCTCCATCGCAGATTGGAAGCTATCGGAAGCCATGATACCTAAATCCTTGAAGGAAGTAGAGAAACCACGAATCGCATAGTTCTTTTCTGCTTTTGCGCTCACCAATGCCATTACTGTCGCAATTTCAGCACAGGTCAAATTCACTGAACTCACGTTGTAATAGGACATAGAGCCAGATACATCCACCGCGTGTAAAAAGGTTTTGCCTGTAGCAGGAATTGTCTCGAAGGACATCTCAAGAGCTTTTTCAAGAATGTCCACAATGCGCGGAATGACATTCCATGTTTTCTTACTGCGACCCAACTTACCGCCAGATTGATAGGTTTTTAACGCCTTCAGCACATCGATAGGATGGATGCGACCCTTACGGAGGCGATTTCTGTCATTCAATACAGAAGCCACATACTTCAACTGTTTGTTGTAGTGAGCGCGCAGCACACCGATTTCAGTCAGGGAACCAAGGTTACGCAATAACGCCCCAATCGGCATATCCTGCATCAAGAGTTTCCATGCACCTTCATCCATTTCACCAATAGGTGCAACCATTTCATGGGTTAAACGACCTGCGGCGATCGCCACTTTGGTTTGGCTAGGATTACGCTTCAGCCACTCATACCACCAGATTTGCTCTAGGGATTTTGCGGGAGCTTCTTTTGGCAAAACATCCCAACCTTTCACCACCCAGTTATAGAGGGCTTGATGCTCGACGGTGGCAGGCTTCACGTGAAATAAACGCAACACATCGCGATTCGTGAAACCATGACGCTGTTGGTATTTCAGCAATTGATACGCAAGGGCTTTCACATTGGTGTTACTCAACCAAGCCGTACCGCATTCGCGTACCACTTTACCGAAACCACGCAAGGCCTTCGAGTAACTCAACCACTCATAAAAATGACTACCAGTACGAATTACCTTAGGGAAAATCTCGATGAAAGCACGCTTTGCATCAGGGGAATCACCCATAGATAAGAGCGTTAATGCGTAGATAGGTGCACTGTTATTGATCGCGTGACCATCACTGGCATAGGCAATTTCCTTGGCAACGCGAGCAGGATCTGCTGCCACACATTGATTTACAACTTGGGTAAATTCGCCTGTCAATTCGTGCTTATCGGCATAGAAAGTGCTTTGGGCAGTACCGATCAGCAAACAACGCTTTAACATTGTCCACATACCAGGGTCAAAATGATAACCACCAGAACGACCTTTCACCATTTCAGCTTTTCGTCCGGCGATCGGCTGAGACTGAGGGGTTTGCTTGCGGGAAGTGAAAAATTTATATGACATAACAACTCCGTCCCTTGCGGGATAAATCAGTGAACAGGTATCAGTGAACAGTTATCAGTGAACAGTTATCAGTGAACAGGTATCGGGTATCAGAGGTGAACTGATTGGATATTTGTAATCTGATGTCTGATGTCTCTAAATTTGGTGGACGGGGGGAGACTTGAACTCCCGTCCGGTAACCCTTAATTCTTCGACCTTTGCAGGTGAGTAAATAAATTAAGGAAAGGTAATTACTGCTCTACCAACTGAGCTACCCGCCCTTATCAGGTATTAGTGACCAGTAGGATTTTGATGACTGTTAACTGATAACTGATAACTGTTAACTGATAACTGTTAACTGATAACTGAATTTGGTGAACGGAAGGGGATTCGAACCCCCATCTCCCGCGTTGAAGGCGATAACCTTAGATTCTTCGACCTTTTCAGGTAAGTTGTGAACAAAGGAAGTGTTGGTGTTTTGCCATTAAACTATCCGCTCTTGGACAGGTATCAGTGAACAGTGATCAGGTATCAGGAATTGGTTACTTGATATCTGAAATCTGATGTCTGATATCTGTTGTGGGTGTAGTAGAGGAGGAATCGAACCTCCAATTCTCGTCCCGTTCGATGTCTTTAATTTACGGGCACTATTTACCCCTATTCCAATCGTGGGGCGATCGCCGAAAACTCTTTCTATATAAGCAATTTGAAATGAGGGTAATGATTTGAGTTGCGGTCTCCCCCTAACTTTGTAGAGATTTGGGGGAGATTACCATCAAACAAACTAAACTTAGTCTATGAACTTAGTCTAATTACACTATAGAAACCGTAAATATCCATCAAGCAAAAACGAATGAAACCATAGATTCATCTAGCTAGATTCGCTATATGTAGAGTTTGATTTTTGCGCTTCTTGAATAATTTTTAGACCACCGCGAAATACGATCGCCGCAATAATTAGACCAATGATCAAGTCTGGGTAGCGACTGTCCAATAGCAACACGAGAACACCCGACAGAATTACACCGATATTGGCAATGACATCATTCGCTGAAAAGATTGCCGATGCTCGCATATGCACTTCGCCGTTTTTGTGTTTAGAAATGAGGGTGAGACAAATAGAGTTGGCAATGAGAGCCAGACAACCCACGGCAATTATCCATAGGCTTAAAGGTTCGCTACCAAAGATAAACCGTCGAATCGCTTCAAAGATCACAAAAAAGGCAAGGACTGACTGCACAATACCGCTAAATTTCGCTGCTCGGCGTTTAAGAATATTGCTTCTGCCGATAGCGTAGAGGCTGATGGAATACACGCAAGCGTCAGCCAACATGTCTAAGGAATCGGCAATTAAACCTGTAGATTCGGCGACGAGACCGAGTATCAGCTCGAAGACAAACATGAAGGCATTAATCCCAAGGACAATCAGCAGTGTTTGACGTTCTTTTGCATTTCTCGCTTCTATTGCGCAACCACAGTCTGACACCACAATCTCCTGATTTTCTTTGACCCCTCAACAAAGTAGCATTTACGGATTTACGCTTATCTAGAATTCTTGTAATGGTTAAGAAAAAGTTAGGCTCGGTAGGGTGATGTGAGAAGGGCGATCGCCTATCAAAAACTTTCCGACCCAAATTTATACAATAGTCATTAACTGTTGAGCTAAATAATTTTCTAAATAAACTTGCATAGAAATCCCTTCTTTTTCCGCTTCACTCTCTAACTTTCGAATGATCCAAACAGGTAAATTCAATTCTACTTTTTTCTTTTCTCTATTCGGTCGTCTAGCTGTTGAGAAATCCAAAAACTCCGTCATATCCTCACCAGCTTCAAATTTTGCATCAAACTCTTCAGCTTTCATACCATCTCATCTCATTAATGCGGGAACGACGTACAGAAATAATTCTAATATTATCTAATCGGTAAGTAATTACGGCTGTCCAATATTTATCTTTGATCTTGCCAATAACCAAAAATCGCGGTTCATTGTCGCTTGTCCCCCTAATTTGAATTAATTCATTATCATCCCAGAGTACTTGAGCTTCGATGAAATCTAGACCGTGTTTTTGTTTGTTAGTCTGGCTTTTGTTTTCATCAAACTCAAAACTTTGATTGTTAGGCATCCGTGATTTCTTTATGACCCCCTATATTTTAGCCTGCTCATAATTTTATGACGCTATTGAATTTTAGAATTCTCCCTAACTTTGTGGGAAACTTGAGAGTATGCCGAAGCAAAGTTATGGAGCTATTCCCAAAGGGCGATCTCGGTCGTTATTATTTGCCCTGCTGGATTTTGCCAATGATTCCCTTGATGCGGATGAAGAGCAAATTGATCGGCTGCGGAGCCAAATCGAAACGCAATGGCAATCTTCCGAGCGATTAGTCGTACGAACGAAATTACGCTATCTGCAAACGTTATCGCGATTGGCTACACCGGACATACCGTTAACTTTGCCGCAAATTAAAACGGCGCTCAAGCATTTCACTAATTTTCTCGAAATTCTTGAGGACAATCGCACCATTACGCGCGGCTCGGAAAATTGGCATTTTACGCTAACCTTTTGGGGCGATCGCTGGGATCGTGAGTACAATTTAGGGTGTTTTGAGCGGGTTTGGGAAAGTCGGCGTTCTGGTGGTGTGGCTCCCGAAAAAACGTTAATCTCTGGTGTAGAAAAAAAGGGCGATCGCCGCAATTGGTACAGAATTTGTCGAGATGGACTGAATACTCGTCTTACCAGTAATCCCCTGACTGCGGGTGATGGCATGGAGTTTGATCTGGGGGATTTGTATGTGCCTTTAGGTGTGGTGAAAAATAGTTTTTCTGATAGTAATGCTGAAGAAGAAATTGAATTTATTAGCTATACACCACAATCATTTGTTGAGAATTACCGAGGGTCTACGGAACCCCAAAGATTCGCAATTATTGGTGAGCCGGGAACAGGAAAAACGACTTTTTTACAGCAATTGGCATTGCATCTCAGCGACACTGAAATTTGCTTGCCTGTGTGGATTTCTTTAGCGGATCTAGAGGGGCGATCGCTAGAGGATTATTTAACAACCACTTGGCTTAGAAAGGTTTTAAAACAGTTTATTATCGAGCCAGAAATACTCCACGAATTTGTGGGATTAATTGCACAAGGTCGTGTTTGGTTATTATTAGATGCCCTCGATGAAATGGGTGATACTTCGAGTCGGGCAGCGGCAAATTTAGAGCGGGAATGTCAGGGTTGGCTCGGTAATGCCCATATTGTTTTGACCTGTCGTAATACGGTGTGGCACTCAGGAAAAAATGCCCTTGCCTATTTTGAAAGTTATCGTTGCCAAAGTTTTGGGGCTGATAATAACCAAATTTCATGCTTTGTTCGGCAATGGTTTCAACACAATCTACCACTGGGCGATCGCCTTTTAGAAGAACTATATCGCGCAGTCAATCATCGCATTCATTCGGTGGTTGCCCATCCTTTATATTTAACGCTATTGTGTCGAATATGGCAGCTTACCCAAGGTAAATTACCGACAACTAAGGCAATTTTATATCGGCAATTTGTAACGGCTTTTTATGAGTGGAAACAAGATGCTTTTCCGACGACTCGTATTCAACAAAAAAATCTCAATCAAGCCTTAGCCCAATTAGCGTTACAAGGGATGCAAGATTATCCCCAACGGTTTCGGTTTCGGCAGCGGGAAATTGAACAATGCTTTGATCGAATTAATCCTGATTTGTTGACTCTTGCATTGCAGTTAGGTTGGCTTGATGTGGTGGGTCACTCTGAAACAACGGGGGAAAAAATTTACGGGTTCTATCACCAAACCTTTCAAGAGTATTTTGCTGCAACGGCGATCGCCCAATGGCAGGATTTTATTCAGCTCGATATTAACGGAAAAATATACCGTCCAATTTTTGACTATAGCTGGCAAGAAATCATTTTGTTGTGGTTAGGGCGAGAGGATATTGCAACGGCAGAAAAAGAAGATTTTTTAGAAATATTATGGACTTGGCAAGATGCCTGTGGCGGATTTTATGACCTTAAAGCGATTTGTTTGGTGGGTAAAGGATTAGCCGAATTTTCTGATTTTTCTAGGGCAAAAGCTGTTATTCAAACATTAGTACAATGGCGTTTTGAAACTCCGCAAAATGCCCCCATATTACCCACTCCCATCGTCGAGCAAGCAGGTATTGCCCTATCCCGCAGCGATCGCCAACTGACGGTTCCTGCCCTCGAAACTTTTTTAGACCAAACCGAAAATCCCTTTGATCAATGGCTTGCTGCCCATAGCCTCGGCAAAAATCACGATCCTGCTAATAAAAAGGCGATCGCCACCCTAGAGAAATTATTGCAAAAAGATATTGATGTATCGGTAAAACTAAATCTCTGTCGGAGTTTGGGATTAATCGAGCCGAATAATGAAACGGTTTTGCAAACATTGACGCACCTGCTCAAAACAGAATCAAACATTAGTATTCTGCGTAAAGCGGCGTTACGATTGGGAAGATTGCAGCCCAATCATCCCCTTGCCGTGCAAACCCTTGAAAGGCTCCTCGAAAAAGCTACTGATACACACCAACGCGGTAATATTCTCGATACTTTAGCCCTAATTGCGCCCCAAAATACGGCGGTTGAAACCCATGTAAAACCAACAATTACTAAAGCGAAATCCCCTAGGGCAAAATCCCGCAAAATCAAACAAAAATCCCCTAAAGAATTACAATTTGCAACTGAAACAATCCTAAGAAAATTAGAGGCGGATTTGCCCCTCCATAAACGTATTTCTCTAATTGTAAAACTTTCAAATTATGACCCACCTCACCCCATCATTATTCCGAGTCTGATCGAAGGTTTGGCGATCGCCCGGCGTAAAGCCACTTTAAAGCTCATCGTTGAAACCCTAGATAACTTGGTGGCAACAAGTCAATTACCGGAAATCTTGCCCCCAATACGCGACATTTACCTCAATCCTAAAACCCCTGCCCCCGGCCAAAGAGCCTGCTACAAACTGCTGTGGGAATGGTCGAAGGAGCTAGATTACGACAAGTTTTTACACCTCTGGCATCTGAAAAATTAGTGTCTAAGGATTAATGCTCTGTCCGAAATAGGTGAGCCACTGCCGTTGCAACAGGAAGCTCAGGAGCAATGCCGTCAAGCCAAAAATGATCAAACTTTCACCACAGGCAAGGAAAAAGGGTACAAAATTC
This sequence comes from [Limnothrix rosea] IAM M-220, assembly GCF_001904615.1. NCBI lineage: Bacteria > Bacillati > Cyanobacteriota > Cyanophyceae > Chroococcales > Geminocystaceae > Picosynechococcus > [Limnothrix rosea] IAM M-220. Next base: position 11,946 of record NZ_MRBY01000038.1, on the reverse strand, counting down.
TGGGCGATCGCCGACCCGGCATCCACGAGGGCTAAACCTCGCACCAAAGTAAACGCAAAGACAACGCCAGCATTAAGTTGAGGATTTTTGTCTTGGCGAATGGCATAGCGGTAGACCAAGGCGAATAATGCACCAGAAAACCCGACAATTACAGTATTTACGCACAGCGTTAAAGTGGCCATGCTTGAGGTCAAGGTTAACGACAAACCCTCAAACCCAAACACAAAAACGCGGCGCAAAATCAAGATCATGAAGCTGATAAATCCCGCAGATATTCCGCCAATAACGGCAGCTTTTAGGGAGGCGATACGTTCGGCAGCGGTAAAGGGAGAATCAGCAGTCATAGGGCAGCGGCGTAAATTTGCATTGATACATTGGCATTAGGTTGTGATCATAGCTATTTTGAACCGTAAAACGGTTGCCTTGTTATAAGCTTGATGGGTGATTTTTCGTTGTATTTATCCGAAACGCTGACACTCCATGACTCCCATTATTGAACCTATCGATCTGTTTCAACTTGCATCGGGCGATCGCCTTGCCATTCAAGTGTATAAATTTCGGGGGCAAAATTCGGGTAAAAAAGTCTATATTCAGGCGAATCTCCACGGCTGTGAAATTGTTGGTAATGCCGTCGTGCATCGGTTAATCGAATATTTGAGTGATGTGCCACAGGAGGCGATCGCCGGAGAAATCTGGATTGTACCCACCTGTAATCCCCTCGCCACCAACCAACGGGGTCATTTCTATGCCACGGGCGGGTTTCATGCCTACAGCGGCGAAGATTGGAATCGGATTTTTTGGGAATATGAGCCAACAAAAGCAGCGTTAACCCACTTTGTCCAACAGCATTTTGAGAGTAGTGAAGGGGCGATCGCCCAAGCCTACCGTGGGCAAATTTTAGCCGCGTTTAAACAGGAATTAGCAAAACAAGAACGTCCCTGCGGTGTATCTGTACCAGAACTCTTTCGCAGCAAATTGCAAAGCCTCTGTCTCGATGCCGACTATCTCATTGATATCCACAGCTCTAGCAATGACGGTCTCGACTTTACTTACTATTTCCCGAACCGTGAAACCGAGGCCGGATGGTTGGGATTTGACTACGCTATTCTGCTCGAACAAGGCGGCGACTATGCCTTTGATGAAGCATTTCTTTGGCCGTGGATTGAGCTAGAAAAAGCCTTTACCAAAGCCGGGCGAGAGCTGCGTTTACCCATAGATGGCTTCACTTTAGAACTCGGTAGTGGCATGAAAATGTGCCCGGAATCTATCGCGCGAGGCTTAGCCGGAATTAAAAATTATCTCGCTCACCGGGGCATCCTCTCTACTGAAACACCCCAGCCCAGCCAAACGAAATGTTTATCTAGCAAAAATATCACCCGCTACCGCGCTACCGTCGGCGGCATGGTCGGCGATCGCCTCCCCCTTGGCAGTCCGGTTAAAACAGGCGAAAAACTCTATGAAATTCTTAGTTTTAATCGTCAGGGAAAAATGCCAGAAGTACTCACCATAAACTCAATGATAGACGGCATTGTCTGGGATCATGCCATTAGTGAATCCGCCAATCAAGGAGAATATGTCATGTCAGTTTTAGCGATCAATTAAGGAGAGTTGGAGAGGCGATCGCCTATGACTCTTAGTTGCATCTGAGCCTTTGAAGAATTTCAGCAGTATCTAATATTAAAGCTGACCACTCAGGGGTAGGGCGATCGCCATTGATTTTCCAGCGTTTTAGAAACATATCCCGGTTAATAATATTTGCCCCTAAAGATTCTTTATAAGGTATCGGCATCCCCAGATCCCAAAAGGCAAAACCACTTTCATCTAAGATTTTTCCTAAGAGTGCAAGCTGCACAGAACCGGAACCATTTTGAGTATGAAACCCCGCCAAACTTGAGTAAATAGCACCTGTTGTATAACCAATTTCTCCCGCAACAACATTATCGCCATCGTAAATTTCAATAGAGTGAAATGAGACTCCAGACATTGGATTTTGATGCAGAGCTATGAGAGCATCGCATAACGGTTTAATTAGCCAAGTATCAGGATGGTAGTGAATTTTTATCCGTCGTAGACACTCAGAAAAATCTCGATTAACGTAAAAAGTTAGCGTGCGGGCATAACGCTTAAGTTTGCGAGAAATATGTAAATTCTCAAAATCTAAAATACACCGCTTTTGATGGGATTTAATTAATAAAATTGGTCTGCCTTGGGCTATTTCTCCCATGGGCATATAGCCATGCTGACAAGCCTCTGCAACAAAGCTCGGTTCTAGATCTAACGCAACACAAAATTCACCATTGCGATGTTCGACTAATTGCGGCACGTGAGGTAAAAGTCCTCGGTCGAGAATTACTGGATACCAACCATCAATCCATTTCATTAGCGACTGTCTCAATCCTCTATTTTGAACCTTTTGATAACTGGTAAAAGGCGATCGCCCTTCCTCTTAATTTACTTCAGTAGAATGAATGTAGCGTTTGTCGTTGAGATAAAACACAATGGTCGCAACACCAGTCAAAGTAGATATCCCAAAGCCAGTGGGAGAGAAACGGGTCGCGTTTCATGGCCTCAGTTGGGATGACTATCTCCAAATTTTTAATGCGCTTCCCCAAGACCGTCATTCTCGTCTCTCATTTAGCGATGGAACTCTAGAAATCACCGTGCCTTTAGAAGATCATGAATTTGCCCTACGTCTAATTGAACTGTTCATTCGACTGCTTGTCCTTGAGATGGGATTGAAAATGAAAACGATGGGTTCAACGACCATGAATCGTCAGGATATAAAAAAAGGTGCGGAACCAGACTGTGCATATTACATTCAAAATCAGCCTAAAGTTACTGGGCGCAATGTTGATTTTGATAGAGATTCACCACCAGATCTAATTGTAGAGGTAGATATCACCAATACGGATGTCAACAAAAATAAGCTTTACGCAACAATGGGTGTGCCGGAATTTTGGCGTTATGACGGCGCAACCTTACGCATATTCACTCTCCAAAATGGTGAGTACCAAGAGCGTGAAATAAGTCCACTATTTCCAATTATTCAAAAAGAAGATTTATATAATTTTCTCGCTGAGGCAATGGAAGATGAAACGGCGGCGATGCAAAACTTTCAAGCGTTTTTGAAAGAGAAAATCAAAGATTAGTACGACAGTAGAAGGCGATCGCCGACTTGCCATAATGTTTATCTTTGATTTTTTTGAGACCTTCTAACTCAATGGGTTGCCAGAGCTTGGGGTCATACTCCACAGCCATTTCTCCGTCGGGATTGAGTAAATCTAGAGCAATAACTTTTTCGAGAACAGCATCGTAAAATTTTGCGGCGTAGGGCGGATCAAAATAAATCAGATCAAAGCGATCGCCCCCCAGAGCTTCCATACGTTTCAAGACATCGCCTTTGAGCACTTGAAAAGACTGATGTTCCTTGGTCACTTTCTGCCAATTTTCATTAATAATGCGGCAGCCACGGGGATTTTTCTCAATGCCAACTGCTTTCATTGCCCCACGACATAAAGCTTCTGCCCCCATCGACCCAGAACCCGCACAAAGATCCAGCCACACACAGCCCTGCACTTGACCCTGCCAAATATTAAAAATAGCCTCCCGCACCTTCGCTAAAGTGGGACGGGTTTGCTCCCCTGCAAGGGTTTTTATTTGTCGATTTCCGTAAATACGCATGGTGGAATTTTACCGCGCCGACACAAATCGCTCCGAGGCGATCGCCCGCAATTTTTCCACATCTTCTTTCCGTGACACCGAGAGGGGAACCGTATTTTTGATTTGCTGAATGAGACTGCCTGTCGCCAGCACTTTTTGTTCGTAAAGCGATTGATAAAGTCCCGCAATAATGACCTGCTCAATCTCTGCACCACTAAAACCCTGAGCAGCCGTAACGAGCGCTTTTAGATTAAAACTTTTGATATCTTGGCGATGACGTTTTAGGTGAATAGTAAAAATGGCAGCCCGCTCCTGAGCATTCGGTAAATCCACAAAAAAGATCTCGTCAAAACGCCCCTTACGCAACAATTCCGGCGGTAACTGCAACAGATCATTCGCCGTGGCCACCACAAAAACCTCTTGGGATTTTTCCTGAAGCCACGTTAAAAATGACCCAAATAACCGCAAACTTAAGCCACCATCGCCATCACTGCCGCCGCCAAAACTTTTTTCGATTTCATCAATCCACAACACCGTTGGAGCCATGGATTCTGCCAGTTTGATCGCCTGTCGAAAATTCTTTTCCGACTCCCCTACATATTTGTTGTAAAGTCGCCCTGCATCCAGCTTCAGTAACGGTAAATGCCACTGTTGGGCGATGGTTTTTGCTGCGAGGGATTTGCCACAACCCTGTACTCCTACGATTAAAATGCCCTTCGGTGAGGGTAAATTTACTTCCCGTGCCGCCGCACTAAAGCCAGCTTTTGCCTGACTGAGCCACCGTTTTAACCCCCCAAAGCCACCGAGTATCGCTTTATTTTCCTCAGCGGCATAGAGTTCCAATAATGATTCTTCTTTGAGGATCTGTGCCTTGCGGTGAATTACTTTGAGGATGTCTTCGCGGTTGAGCTCCCCGTCAATTAACGCTGCGTAGGCGATCGCCTGCCGAGCCTGCTTGAGGGTCATCCCAGAGAGAGCATGGACAAAATCATTCAGATCTTCCCCCCGTAAATTAATTTTGAGGCGATACCGATGTTTCAGCTCGCGCATCACCTCCGACAAAGTTTGATAAAGTTCGTCCTCATCCGGCAAACCCAACTCAAAATACACCGCATCGTGGGCAATACTTTTCGGGAGGGTGACCGACTCTCCAGTCAGCACAAAGGCCGAATTCATTAGACCATAGGCATTTGCGAGATCTCGCAGCTCCCGTAATACCTTCGGATCGTCGAGATAAGTGGCAAAATCCTTCAGCCAAAAAATCCCAGCCCGTTCCATGCCCCGAATATATTTCAGGGCATCGAGGGCTTCCACTGTATTGTCAAAGGGGACAGCTTGGTTAACCGATGGGCGGGCATATTCATTGGTGCGGGGGGCATATTTTGTGCCGGGCGTTGCAGCTAAACCAAGATTGGTTGTCCATTCAAACAGAGGCATTTGTAGCTCTTCCGTCACTGCTTTGATCAAGTCTAAAACGCGTTCTTCTTCGACCGTTTCGATGACGATAATCGGGTGGAACGAACTGATAAATGTTTTCAGACCATGGATATTCTTGAGCAGACTCATCGCAGCGGGGCTTTACCCTAAATAAATGTTTTTGGATATCAAAAGATTTGCATCGGAAAATTTAAATTAGCAAATTCAAATTAGGAAATTCAAGTTAGGAAATTTAAGCGAGAAAATTCAAATTAGAAATATCCATTAACCTCAGTTCGGGTTAAGGAATGATCTGAATGCCTTGAAGACACGGGGACATTGGGATAGGGGGAGACACGGAGAAGGGGAGACACGGAGAACCTACGAAGGTCTGTGTTTTCTGACACCTAGAATCTAGAATTGTTTGAATGAAAAATCGCCCCATCCCTCGCCCTCCCTTTCGCCGCGTCGTCATTCCAGACCATGCTTAAACCGAACTCCGGTTCCATTAGAGATAGTTTTGATAGATCGAACGTAGTGCTGCTGGGGTTTTGGCGTTATAGATGCTGGCTTCAACAGTTTGTAAGGCGTGGAGACTGGCAACCCGTTGAATTTCGGTAAACAATATTGTTGCATCTTTGGGAAATTTGATATCTAGTCCGTGGCGAATTTGGTTCAGTAAAGCCCGGCGTACTCCTTTGTCAATGCCTTTTTTTTCTAGCTTATTAAACTTGACCATAGTTGTTTTGCTCGATATGAACGAAGTGAAAAGCCGTACTGTCCTTGATATTACAATGGACTTTTTGCGGCAGATTATGTTGTAACTATGATTTAATTAAATTCAAAATTTTTTGAATTGTTCACTCTAAGATTTTTGTTTGGTAAATAAACCAAGGCTATTGAGATAAACAGCGCCGACTGAAACGAGAAATAAAAGATAGGCGATCGCCTGGGCGAGATAAAGGGTTTGACGGTAGCCAAACAGGGTTTTGAGGACGATACCGGGAAATTGTTTATCGGGTAGAAGCTCTGACCAATCCCACACTTGCATCCCTAAGACACAGGATGGCGCAGGGGAAATACAGAGGGCTTGGTACTGCGGTTGAATCTGGGCAAAAGCCGCTAAACCCACATCCACATGCTTTAGGACTCCCACCACTAATCCGGCAATAATGAGCAGCAGAAACACGCCCATAATTTGAAAAAAGGCGCGGATATTAATGCGGATGCCGAGGGCAAATAAGGCGACTCCCATGAACATCGCTACTGATAAACCACCGACTGCACCAAGACTGGGCATGAGCCAACCCGATTGGAATTGCGCCACGATAAATACAACGGTTTCGAAGCCCTCCCGTAGCACTGCGATAAAAATGAGCCAAAAGACTGCCCAGCCAGCGGTTTCGGTTTCCGCAAGTGCCGCTTGAATTGCGCCCTCTACTTCGGATTTGAGGGATTTTGCTTGGCGGGTCATCCAAATTAACATCCAGCTCAACATGGCGATCGCCACAATGCCAAAGCTCCCTTCGAGGATCTGCTTAAACACAGGTGTATAGGGACTATCACCCGCCGAGACCCCAGACAAAATCCCCCACAAACCCCAACCCACTAAAACACTGGCTGCCACTCCCGCCGCCACACCGCCATAAACCCAAGTTTTGAGCTGGGATTCTTCTGCTTTGTAGAGGCAAGCTAAAACAATGCCCACTACTAAAGCCGCTTCAAATCCTTCCCGCAACGTAATAAAAAAAGTTGGTAAGGCTGCACTAATATCCATCAATTTTCACCGGCAAGATCACAGGGTTTGATCCTAAAAGATTTTGCCAAAGAACGCAGCCCGATCTGCATAAGTTCTGCCCATGATGACGATATATGTAATGGGCACTGTGGCGATCGCCGCCATGGCCTTTTCCGGTGATTCGGACCCCAAGCAAAAAAGGCATTTATCTATTTTACCTATTGCTAAATTGCGTTGAATCACGCCCTATACTCACCCCTAAAACTCATATAGTTCATAACTTTCATCTGAAGGCTAGAACCCATCAGGGAATCTCGATAAACTGCTTATTAGGGCGCTTAGTGTTGATTCGTATCTTTTGCCATTGCCACAAATCCATGTCGCTCACCCATCTATATTTGAATTTTTGTCATGACCAATAGTCTTTACCTTAAGCTTTGTGTTTGGCTCTGTCAGCAGGCTGGAAAGCCGCCCCTAAGGGTATTAGACCAGACCATTTTGGTGGAAGCATTACAAGGGAAAAGGCTCAATGAGATGGAGATACTGGGTTTTTCCCCGAACTATATTGGTCGTGTTGTTGCGCCGAACCTATGGAAAACTCTCGGTGACTGTTGCGGGCAGCGGGTGGGGATTCGTCGCCTACAGTTGGTCTTAAAGGAGCGGTATGCCCAGCTTACGCCCAGTGAGCGCTCGGAGGTCGCGGCCGTAGAAATCTTGGTGAGCTTAGATGATGACGATAGTGAGAAACAAAAGATTGGCGATACACCCGAAGCTCCAAGGCTATATGCCAGTAGTCTTCCCTTGCCTGCTGTCACTAACCCAATTTACAATCACGATTCTACCCTAGCGACTTTAAAGCATCTTCTCAAAGAAAATTACCATAGTCTAACGTTCGTCTATGGGGCGGGGGGCGTTGGTAAAACATCGTTGGTGAGCCATCTTTTGACTGAGCTTGTGTCCTTGCCTGTGGTTTGGTGTAATTTGGGCGAACAGCAATCCTTTGCAGACAGTATCGAATTTATTCGCAGTTTCTGGCCGTTTCCCATAACGGTAGATGGGGCGATCGCCTCCCTTTGCCAGTACCTACAAGAGCACCCTGTGGTGTTGGTCTTTGATCAGTGGGAGCTATTATTTGCCGAGGGGGAGCTATCGGGCACTTACCAATCGCAATATGCAAAATATCAAGAACTGTTAGGGCAGTTGGCGCGTTATCCCTTAGCTGGTCAAGTTTTGGTGCTTACCCATGAGATTGCTCCGTCCATGGAATGTCTCAGTGCAGAAGAAGATCTGGTGGCGAGTGTGCGTGTTCCAGAGCTAAACCATGAGGCTGCTAAAAAGATTTTGCGGGAATATGGGTTACAGGACCCGGCGCTATGGCTGGATTTTGTGCGTACCTATAAGGGAAATCCTCTGAAATTAAGATTGCTCTGTAACGATATTCGGGAATGGCATGGCGGTTCTATTCAAGCTTTCAATCAGCAAAATACGATTATTGGTGGGGACACTCTACGGGATATTTTGCGTCAGTTGACTGACCCTGTGACGGATTTGGAACGGCAAATCTTGAACTGGCTAATGCTTTGGGGGAAGCCGATCACTCTGCCGCAGCTACAGGACTCTTTTGTGAATGAGGTGACATTCTCGACGGAGGTTTGGGATGTGACCCGTTCTCTGGAGCGACGGTTTTTATTGGATAAAAGTGCGAGTGCTGAGTTGCCTGTTTTAATGTTGCAGCCTTCGATCCATCGGTATTTAATGCAGGAGTTTGTGCAGGGGTGTTGTGGGGAACTGGGGGCGGCGATCGCCGCTGGTTATGACCCGACGCAATTGAAATTATTAGGGGACTATCGATTAGTGATGCATCAGGCTATGGTTTTAAACCGTGAATCCATCGCCCCAGTGGTGCTCGCGATTCTGAAAGGTTTACGCAAAGAAAGTGGCAGTTGCGATCGCCTGCGGGCTCACCTAGAGCAATTAAAATTAGCAACACAGAAAAATCCTGAGTTGTGTCAATTTCACGGTGCATCTAATGTCATGGCGCTTTACGAAGCCGCCGAATGCTTGATAGAACAACAATAATGTAGTTGTCATAATTAAAAAAATCCTGTCTCACCTTGATTTCCTCGTGATGTGGAGGAGCCTCCGATGACCAGTGGCACGCCTTGTTACTGTATTAACCCCAATTGTTCTGATCGACAAAATTATTTTGGTTTTCAGCAAAAAGACTGTCGGGCATGTGGGACACCTTTGGTTGTGCAGCCCCATAATCTCTTGCTGCGCGAACCGCTCTATGGCTTTATGGAGGAAGGAACAAATAGTGAAATTTTTGCTGTTGAAAGTTTAGGGTTTTCTGGGTCAGATTATCCGCAGCTAATTAAGATTTTACGGCCGAATACTGGGGCGATCGCCGCGCGACTGTTCCAACAGGAAGGCGAACTATTACAACAGTTGCGGGGTTATGCTGTACCGCGTGTTCAGGCGCAGCCTTATTTTCAGGTTCCGCTGTCTAGTGCCCATGGCCAGCCCCGTCACCGTGATTTGCATTGCCTCCTCATGGAAAAAATCGCGGGGCAATCCCTAGATCATGTTATTCAACAAGGCCTCATTTCGACAGCTCAGGCGATCGACTGGTTGCGTCAGTTGGCGCAGCTTCTCTTCACCATCCATCGCCATAATATTATTCATCGCGATATTAAACCCGCGAACCTTGTCGTGCGGGAAAAAGCTGGATTTCCTTACGGTGAACTGGTTTTAATCGATTTTGGCACAGCACGGCGCAGTACACCCACCTACGTCGAGAAGGTTGCCGGCGATCGCGCCATGACGAGGATCGTGTCCGCTGGTTATGCCGCCCCAGAACAATGTGCCGGAAAATATACCTTTAAATCCGATTTGTTTGCCGCTGGTCGTACCATCATGCACTTGATGACGGGTATTCACCCCGCTGCTGAAGATTATGACACCCTAAACTGGCAAGAACTGGTTCCCCAGAAAGCGTTACGGCAATTACTTTTGCGCTTAACGCAACCGCAACCCCATCAACGCCTGAAAAGTGCCGCGGCTCTCCGGGATGAAATGAGTCGTCTATTAAAGATCATTGATGCCCACCCGGTACGAGCTTGGTTGAGTCTCCATCAACGTCATCTAAAAAAAAATATGGCGATCGCCTGTGGATTTGCTCTAATGATTCCCCTCGGTTTTCGGGCGCATATGATGTGGCGATCGCCCTCTAAACTTAGGGATACCGCCGCAGAAGCCTATCGTGCCAAAGATTATGAAAGAGCTTTACGATTTTTTTCGCTGCTGAAACGCAAAAATAACGAAGATTATAATGCCCTTGCAACCCACGGTATGGCTCGGTCATTAGAAGCCCTCGCCCATGATGAGGCGGCCATCGAAAAGTATCAAACGGCGATCGTCCTTGGCAATCCTCAAAATGATGTGTCCTGTTTAGCTGCCACAGACTTAGGTCATCTATTTTTGCAGCAAGGCAAGCTCACAGAGGGCGCAACCTATTTAACTCAAGGATTAAACTGCAGTAGCCACACTAAAACAAAAGCCGCGGCTTTACGCAATCTAGCAGCTCTTTATCACCAGACAGGTCAAGTCGATGAAGCTCAAAAACACCTATTGGATTCACTGGAACTCATTAACGATCACCCTACGGGAGTCTGCTTGCAAACATTATTCAATGGACAACAATCAACCACAGTAAAAACAAAATCTGCGATTGATTGTCTAAGTTGAAAGTGAAACTAAAATAACGAGCTCATGTGCCCTTTGGCATCAAGGGGAGAGGAACAACCATTAGCGAAGTAAGAACCTGTAATTTGCTGTCGTTGGGCAATGAGAGCTGATGAGAAAAATAGGAGAACCGCTAAAAACCAAAATAGATCATGCTTAAGATTCATAATTTGCGACCATTGAATGCTTCTACTGATTCATCGTGTGATTGGCCGTATCTTATGCAGATTTTTCTGAAAAAACTGAGTTTTTTGTGAATTTTGTGATGTAGCTGACGAACCGAAGAGGCGCTATGAGCTTTAAAGTAACCTGAGTTCGGGTTAAAAGAGTGTGTCATGGTGGCACAGTGGACAGCAGCGAAGGTGGTGGGGAGATCTCCTCAGCTCATAAGTTTGGACAAAAATGCTGTGAGAATAATATCAATATTCCCTGTGTCTCCGAGTCTCCGAGTCCTCACATCTCCTTGTCATCCCCTGAGGTTCAAAACAGTCAATCAATAGGCGATAAAACAACCAAAGCTTTATTACGTTACCAAGAACACACCGACTAGACAGTCAGCAAAGAACATTATGGCAAAGTCAGTTCGGGTTAAGTACTAGCCTGAATGTCTCCAAGAAACGGGAGATACAGAGAGAGGGAGAAATGGAGAATTAATCGAAATTTACATGTTTTGATACCTATGGTTGTTTGTGGGCATAAAAAATCCCCCCTCACTCACTCTCCCCTTCGCTGCATCGTCATGCTGAACCTTCCTTAAACCGAACTCAGGTTATGGTAATGACAATGGCCTCAATGCTTGGCACTACGCTTTTTTTCGATAGCTCAAGCTAAACCGAACTAAATTTTTTTGAGCACTTGCCATAGCCAATGGCGAGGATTCTGGGAAATTTTGGTGGCTTGTTTTTCGAGGCGATATAGCTCGCGTGCCGACCAACCTTGTAAGAGTTTTTGACTATGCCATACACTGACGGCGCAGGTATAGGCAACACATAGCACTAACGCCAAAGCTGCGAGGGGATTGTAAGCTAAACCGTAGCGTAAACTTGCCCAGGTTAAATGATCGCGCCACAATACAAATTCTGCTCGTAAAGCCCATGCGGCATAGGTTCCACAGGTGAGCCAAAGGCCTACAACCATTGACCAACGGCTAATAATGATCGCTCGCATTAACTTTGTCGCGAGGGGACTAGGCGGTTTGTGTAATTCTTGGTTTTGGCGATCGCCCAGGTCCATATCCAGTGATGTTCCCATGTGAAGTTAGTGGTCTATAGCCCTATTTTAACTTTCGAATTTAATCCCAAAGCGACTAATTTTTGGCTCTCCGGGAATGAGTATGCTGAAGTAGTAAAAGCAATGTCGTTGAAACGATGGTTCCATTACTAACCCAG